>CAYXGR010000056.1:9044-12418 GCA_964464525.1 uncultured Planctomycetaceae bacterium | reverse complement strand
CGTGAGAATGGGGTTTCACACTGATTTGTGTAGGAGGCTCCATCCATGATATAATGAGGGGCTTATCCCAACGTGTCAGGATCCACCTTTCGGATCATCACATGGGGTTCGCCGGCCGGACGAAAAGCAGTGATCCTGCGTGATCGCAGGTCCAATAAAACGATCTCAACAGGTTTTGTGACATCGGTTTCCGACCGATCTAAAACTCCTTTTTGAGATGGATTCTATACGAAAGAGAAGGACAAGCCCGCGCGGCCGATCCGACCGAAATTGGGGATGCTGTGATGTCGCCCAATCCTGATGCAACTTACGGAGTCGCCTACATGAAGACAATCAGCGCCATTGGGATCATCGCCCTCGTCGGCGGGGGCGGATGGTTCGGTTACGACAAGTTTTTCTCCGATCCCGATTCGGGCGGTTTTATCTCCATGCCCTTGAAACACGGCGATGTCATCAAGACTGTTTCCGCGACCGGAACGATCGAACCCTTGGTGAAAGTCATCGTCGGTTCAGAGGTCAGCGGCAACATCAAGAAATGGTACGCCGACTTCAACGCGACCGTCACCGAGGGATTCGTACTCGCCGAGATCGATCCGGAGCGTTTCCAGACCACCTTTGATCGGGCAAGCGCGGATCTTGCTTTGGCCCAGGCCCGTGAAGAAGAGGCGCGCGTCCGGCATCAGGACGCCCTTCGTGAACGGAAGCGCATTCAGGTTCTCTTCGAGCAGCACAATGCAAGTGAAAACGAATTGCAAGTCGCACAGGCGGAAGAAGATGCAGTCCGGGCCGCGTGGCACGGCACCCAGGCCGGCGTGAAGGCCTCCGAAGCGGCGCAGAGTGCCGCCAAGGTGGATCTCGATCGAACCGTGATCCGTTCTCCGATCGACGGCGTGGTCATCTCTCGAAACATCGAGGACGGTCAAACGGTCGCCGCCTCTCTCCAAGCCCCTGAATTGTTCCTGATCGCCAACGATCTCCGCCGGATGCAGGTCAACGCCAATGTGAGCGAATCCGACATCGGTCTGATCCATGAGGGAAAACCGGCCCACTTCCGCGTGGATGCCTATCCGAATCAAACTTATCAAGGCATGATTTCCCAGATCCGCTACAACGCAACAGACGTGGACGGAGTGGTAACATATATCACCCTGATCGAAGTTCAAAACGATGACTTGTCCCTTCGGCCGGGGATGACCGCCAATGTGACATTCGAAGTCGCTCGGAGAGATAACGTCATCTGCATCCCCAACGCGGCATTGCGTTTCAATCCGGATCCCCCCACAGTCGGTAGGCCGACGGGCTCCAAAAAGAAAGGCCCCCGCAAGCCGACAGTCTATGTAGAAGTAAATGGGAAACCGGTCAAGAAAGAAATCGACATCGGGCTGAGTAATGGTTCGGTCACGGCGCTCACCAGCGACGTTCTCGATGAGGGCGATCTCGTCATCATCGAACGCAACTGGTTACCCGGCCGCAAAAGCCCGAGAAACCCCGTGCAATCACGACGCAGATGATAGCAGGCAAACTTGATCAAGCCCCTGAATAACCGAATGCACGCCGACGACAATGGATCTTCACTGGTGGAGGTATCCGAGGTCTACAAGACCTACCATGTGGGCGAGATCGATGTGCCGGCCGTCCGCGGCATCAGCCTGAAGATCGAGCGCGGCCAGCTCTTGGCCATCATGGGGCCGAGCGGCTCAGGAAAATCCACACTCATGCACATCCTGGGCTGTCTGGATCGGTGCGATCGAGGCGAGTACCGGCTCGACGGCGTCGATGTGACTCGACTCTCCAAACGCGATCGGGCCACCTTGAGAAACCGAAAAATCGGTTTCGTCTTTCAGAGCTTCAACCTGTTGTCGCGAACAACCGTGCTCGACAACGTCGCCCTGCCGTTGACCTATGCCGGTGTGGGCCGAAAGGAACGCCGACACCGCGCCGCCGAGATGCTCGAACGCGTAAGTTTGAGCGATCGGTCCCATCACCTCAGCAACCAGCTCAGCGGAGGCCAGCAACAACGCGTCGCCATCGCTCGATCACTCATCACCCATCCCGTCCTCCTGCTCGCCGATGAGCCGACCGGCAACCTTGACACACAAACCGGCACCGAGATCATGGCGCTCTTCCAGGAACTCAACCGCGAGACCGGCCTGACGATTGTGCTGGTCACCCACGAACCCGAAATCGCGCGATACACCCAGCGGGCGGTCGCCGTCCGCGATGGTATGATCGCTTCGGATACCATGAATGAATCCATCCACCAGGCGATCCCTCTTCCGCCGGACCAACCCGCCGATTCGGGTGTCCAGATGGCGGACTGAGCAACTTCGCGAAGACAAATAGATAGAGCACACATCTAGATAGGGCACGCATCATGACAATACGACATGGAACAGTTCGGTTGCTGCTTGCTGGAGCCTTCCTCGGGCTCGTGTTGATTGTGGGAAGCGCCTGTCGAAAATCCAAGGAGCAGGACAAGACCGAGGGCAAACAGACATCCCCCAATCCCTACACACCCGAAGTCGAATCGCCGAATACGGTGGCATCACCGAAGCAGCACATAGAGACCCTCTCTTCCATGGAAAAACAGCAACCCCCCGAGGAAGACGCATCAGCACTGGCGGTAGAGATCCTGCCCAGAACGGAGGAACGTGCCGAAGAGCGATTGCGAATGGTCGAACGACAGATCAAGGCGCATCGTTTCAGGAGCAAGCAGGTGCTCGAGGCGATGACCCAAGTGCCGCGTCACTGGTTCGTGCCCGACGAATACCAACGGTTTGCCTATTCCGACCACCCATTGCCCATCGGCTACGACCAGACGATCGCTCAGCCCTATGTCGTCGCGGTCATGACCAAACTCCTGGACGTGGAACCTGGTGACAAGGTTCTTGTGATCGGAACCGGCGCCGGCTACCAGGCAGCGGTTCTCGCCGAGCTGACCGAACAGGTATTCACGATCGAGATCATCGAGCCTCTGGCCGAGCGCACGGCCCGGCTCTTCGAGGAGAAGGGTTACCTCACGATCCAGACGCGTGTCGGAGATGGAAACGAAGGCTGGCCCGAGGAGGCGCCTTTCGACGCGATCATCGTAACCTGCGAGCCGGAAGCGGTGCCGCCACTTCTGGTACAACAACTCACGTTTGGCGGGCGGATGTGCATACCCGTGGCAGTGGGAGAGACCCAGCAAAACCTGATCCTGATGGAGAAGGACTGGGAAGGCGACCTGATCCGCCAGCGCATCGAGGCGATCACCTTCGTGCCCTTGACCGACAAGGCGCGAGCCGGGAGGCAGTAGACCTCTCCCCACGCCGCAATTGATCACATATTTCTGAAGTTCTGTGGCACCGATTTCAAATGGGTGGCATGCCCAAGCC
>CAYXGR010000056.1:4819-8944 GCA_964464525.1 uncultured Planctomycetaceae bacterium | reverse complement strand
GGTGCCATGCTTACACGACCCGGCCTTTGGGGTCGGGTAAGCATGCCCGCTCCGATCCCCACTCACACCCGTATCCGTCCTTTTCGCTTATTCGACATTTCCACGTTTTCGAATGTACATTCAGTGTGTCTTCGTCCGAACCCGATACTCCGAACACGGCGCCAATCGCCGAGCCTTGGCCTCATTCAAACCCATCGTCATCACACCGATCATGTGACGGGCATGGCGACAGTTCGGCCGATGGTAGTGCCAGGCATGCCGGCCGGTGATGACCTCGGGATTGTCCGAAGGCGTTTTGGATTGTTTCCAGATGCCGCGCCCATCACGCCAGGCACTCTCCTCATGACGTAGATATTCGGCTCGGCGCGAGAACCGCATATCGCGGTCCAGCCAGCCGAAGCCCTGAAAAATGAGTTCGGCGCCGAGGTCGCGCCCGTCGGGAACCGGCGTGGCGAAAACCCTCAGCCGGCCTAGCGCGTCACGACGAGGAGATCCGCCCGGTGTGTCGTCGAAAGAGATGCGAAGCCGCCGTTCTCCAACCTGGTCCGTAAGAAACCGCGTCGCTTCCTTGGCCATCGGTTGACCGCGATCCGGGCAGATAACACCCAGCAACACAGCCTTTTCCCCATTATCCAGTTCCAGCGTCCCTCCGACGAGCACCTTGGAAACGCCGACGATCTCGGGCAGCGCAGTCTCGGTGTTGCCATCACGGTGCTTCTGAGGTGGCCCCGATTGACGTTCGCCTCGGGCATCTCCCGGCGGCCGGGTTCTTTTCTCATCACCGCTCCGATCCGGTCCGACAGGTTTGTCTTTTTCCTGAGCAGCCTTACGGTCCAGCGCCTCGCAGCGTCTGCACAAGCGGCGACCGGCCCGCACCGCCTCCTTTGCGGAGGGAAACGTGATTCTGTTTTCCGCTTGAATTCTTCTGGCCGAGGCGCAATCCCGAGGGTGGCTGTGATAGACCTTGCCCTTCTTGGCCGCGATGATTCCCCCGGCCGAGGTCGGTTGGACCGCAGACCACAGTAATAGGATCGTAATCGGTGTCGCGAGGACAAACGAACGCCGGCGCTTCATGGCCTGCCTCCCGTGCCCCCGAGTTGTAGCGATAGTTTCCAACCGGTACCAGGCAGCACTGCTTCAAGCAATGCCGAATACCCTATGCGTGTTGGTTACCACATCTATGCATGAGCAGCCACCCAATCCGAGCCCCGAGCGCGAGCGAGCAGTAACATTGAAAGCACCCAATCGGGACCACTAAAAAAACCGCCCATCCTGACATCCATGTACTTTTTTTGTTTTGTTGTTTTGACTTTTTGACTATTTGGCGTTTTGACGTTTCGGCGTCTTACCTAATCCTCCGCCTTCCGAAAAACCGCGACGACATCCTCGACCGGAACGACGAAGAGTTGATTGTCCCCCTCGAAATCAACCGGAATAGTGTGCTTGGGATTGAACAATACCTTGTCGTATTGTCGGATGGGGAAATCATCATCATGGTCGACCAGAGCGGAGACGGCAACAATTCGCCCGGTCAATGTCGGGATCTCGATGTTGTCAGGAAGTTGAATGCCGCCGCGCGTCTGTTTTTTGTCCGCATCTTTTCGGATCAGCACGCGCTCGCCGAGCGGCTCGACGATCTCCAGCTTCGTCCGGGTTGTCTTGGAGTCTTTGTTTCCCATGATGGGGCTATCGTCTCTCAGTAACCGATCGTCCAAATCGCATGCCGAGTGCCATGCCAACACATCCCAGCCGTATCGGGATGGACAAGCATGCCGAAAGCATACAGCGCCGTGTGTGCCACTGCTTCAAGCAGTGCGACCGACCAAAACCGTCGGCCTGCACCTTAAATCCGCAGTCGTCAATCAACATGGCCGCACTGCGGCGCCGGTTTCCAACCAGCGCATCAATCTCCTCTCGAGACAGATGCCAAGTCAACGACCTGTTCTCAATCCCGGGAGGACATTCGAACCAATCGGGCGGTACTATCTCCGTGGCGCAGGAACAGCTCGTTACCCTTGAGCTCATAGCCGTATTTTCGTAGATTGCCGTCCATGTCGAATTCGATTTCGCCGTCGGCCTGTTTGTAATGGCCGGAGATGGTATGAGATCGATCATCCCCGTATTGAGCCGATGCCGTGAACGTGTGATCCTGACTGAAGGTCACACTGGCGATGGGACTTTTCGAACCGCTCGATTGATCGGCCGTCCAGGTGCCGTTAAGGCCGGAACAGCCGGTCATCCATACCAATGCCGCTACGCATGAGGCGTATTTCAAATTGCGCATCTCAAATCCTCCGTTCTGGTCCAGGAAAAAGTAACCTATCGGTTGCCCGAAACGCTGGATTCGCATTGTGCAGCAGCGCCCCGACATGTCAAGACGACTTCAGGGTGTAGTGGGTGTAGTGGGTGGATTGCCGGAGGTCTCTAGAGTGAAGCCCGCCAATCGTCGAACAGGTGCAGCGGCCCCCTGGTCGGACAGGGCGACGCCGGCGATTCGGTGCGTCGCCTGCGAGACCTGATTCACCGCCTTTCGAGACGCCCGGATCAATCCACCAGGCATCACGAAGGCCATTAGCACAAGCAGGGCACAGAACCCAAGTGAAATCTTCAGGGCGTGGCAGCGGGTCGCCACAACGCCGACCGCCGACTTTCGGAGATAACAGGTCGCCAGAATCCGCAGATAGTAGGCCGCCGCCACGGCCGCATTGAGGGCACCAATGACGACCAGCACTATCAGACCGGTGGACCGGATGGACGACATCTCGACGAGGGCCGAAGCGGGATCGGTGGCGGAAAGTACGGCGCTGAAGAGTGCGAGCTTGCCGAGAAAGCCGCCGGTCAGCGGAAAGCCCATCAGACCGAGGACACAGATCGCCAGGGCCAGACAGGCCCAGGGGTGCCTCCGGGCGGCGCCGGCCAGATCGTCGAGCTGCTCAACCGAGTCTTCAGGATCGTCGGGCCCGGCCTTCCGAAAGAAGGAAATCGCAGCAAAGGCCCCGAGGTTCATCACGCCATAGACGGCCATATAAAATAGCAGGGCCGTCAGACCGTTGCGCATCGGGGCCGCGCCGCCGATGCCCGGCCCCACCACCAGGGCCATGAGCATGTAGCCGGAATGAGCAATGCTGGAATAGGCCAGCATGCGTTTGATGTTGTGCTGCATCAGGCCCAGGGTGTTGCCGACAGTCATTGTCGCCGCGGCCAGGGCCCAGAGCGGCCAGAAGATCGCGTCGGGGTGTTGCCAACCGGTCAGCGTCAGAATTTGAATCAGTGCGACGAAGCCGGCGAGCTTCGGGACAAATCCCAGCATGCCGGTGATCGGTGACGCGGCGCCCTGATAGACGTCGGCGACGTAAAAATGGAAGGGGACGGCGGTAATCTTGAAGGCCAGCCCGCCCATAGAGAAAAACAATCCGACAAGCACCAGCGGATCGCCCATCGCCTCCGGCGTCGCAAGCACACCCATGATCGAAGGCTTGATCGCCGGATCGGCAACGAAGAGCGTCAGGGTCCCGGCCGCTCCGTAGAGAAAGCTGAAGCCGTAGAGCGTGATCGCGGCGGCAAAGGCGCCGAGAAAGAAGTATTTCCCCGTCGCCTCCTGTGCCCGGATGTCCCGCCGGGAAAGACCGATCAGAATATAGGTCGGGACACTAACGAGCTCCAACGCCAGGAAGAGAAAAACGAGATTGTTGGCCACGGCCACGAGGGAAACGCCGCAGAGGGAGAATAGAATGAGGGCGGTGAATTCGCCTCGCTCCCGATCCTCGGGGACGTGCCGGTTCACAAGGAGAATCAGAACCCCCACACACAGCGTGACGAGGCGGACGTACCAGACGAGTGGGCCATTGTTCAGCGCCGCGACTTCGAATTCACCGAGTGACGACTCGGCCAGACGCGCCGCGGCGAACAGGGCCCCGGCAACGCTGAGCAAAGCCACGGCCGTCGAGCCTTTCGAAGTCACCCGCGACAATCCAAACAGAAGAATGAGCGACGCGCCCACGGCCAGGATCAACTCCGGCAGCAACAGTTCGAGAATAGGGTGCATATCCATCAGGGTTCACCCCTCTGCTGAGACAATCCACCCCCTTGCTGGAACAATACAAGGGGAGCATCGGCGTCCCGCCG
>CAYXGR010000056.1:0-4719 GCA_964464525.1 uncultured Planctomycetaceae bacterium | reverse complement strand
CATCGGCGTCCCGCCGATCGTCTAAAACACGGGGTATTCCCGTCTCGCCAGTGGCGACCGTCTCGTCGGTGGTCCACGGATGCACCCGAGCCAGCACGGCACGATCGAGCGCCGGCTCCATCACATTTATAACGGGCTTGGGGTAGACACCCAGGAAAAGACAACAAAGCGCGATCGGCGCGAGTATGCCGATTTCGCGGGGTGTCAGATCCTGAGTCAACCCCGCAGAATTATCGAAACCATGTCCGGGCTCCTTCAGCGGGCCGAACAGAACGCGCCGGGCCATGTGGAGCATGTAGATCGCTCCGAGCAGGATGCCCGTCGCCGCGGGCACCGCGTACCAGACGCCGAGTGGGCCGGCCATTCCGTGATGAACATTGGCCGAGGTAAACGTCCCCAGGAGCACCAGGAACTCGCTGACAAACCCGTTCAACCCCGGCAGTCCGATGCTGGACATGGTGAACACGAGCAGGAAGAAGGCCATGATGGGCATCTTACGGGCAAGGCCGCCGATCTCGGCCATCTCGCGCGTGTGGTAGCGTTCGTAGATCATGCCAACGACGAGGAACAGGGCACCGGTGCTGAGACCGTGATTGACCATGTAGAGCAGGGAACCCGTCAGCCCCGCCATCTTCAGGCTGAACATGCCCAGCAGACAGAAGCCCAGGTGGGAGACGGAGGAGTAGGCGACTAGTTTCTTGATATCCGTCTGTACCCAGGCGGCGAGGGCGCCGTAGAGAATGCCCACGATGGCCAGCACCCCGATGACCGGGGCCAGGGCAATTGTCGCGGTCGGCAGCATCGGCAGGCTCAGGCGAAGGAAGCCGTAGGTGCCCAGCTTGAGCAGGACGGCCGCGAGGATGACCGACCCGGCCGTGGGCGCCTCGACGTGGGCCAGCGGCAGCCAGGTATGGAATGGGAAGAGCGGCACCTTGATCGCAAACCCGGCGAAGAAGGCGACAAAAAGCCAGCACTGCTCGGCGGAGGAGAGATACCCCTCGGCAGCGAGGCGATAGAGCACATCGAGATCGAACGTGAAGATCCGCGCCCCGTCCGGACCGAGCGGAAACATCGACGCCTTCCAGCCCAGGTAGAGCACGGCGGCGAAGGTGAGCATGCTGCCCGTGAGGGTGTAGATGAAGAACATGTTGGCGGCCTTCTGCCGCTGGGAGCCGCCCCAGATGCCGATCAGGAAGTAGAGCGGGATGAGCGTCAGCTCGAAGAAGATATAGAACAAGAGCAGGTCACGGGCACAGAAGACCCCGAGCATCGCCCCGTGGAGCAGAAGCATCAGGGCGTAGTATTCGCGATGGCGCGTCTGGATCCCGCTGAAGCTGCCCCAGATCGCCAGTGGCGTCAGCAGGGCGGTCAACAGCAGCAGCGGCATGCCGATTCCGTCGACCCCGAGTTTGTATTGAATCCGGATCCCGCCGTCGGCCGTCGCGCCGCCGACAATCCAGTCAATCGCCTCGGTCAGGGCATAATCCGGCGCAGAATCCGAGTTCGCCTGATCGACGAATACGACTCCGGCCACCGCGGCAAGCACCAAAGTCAACAAGGAGATGCCGAAGGCCCAACGCCGGATAGTGACCGCGTCCCAGGAGGTGCGGGAAAAGAGAATCGCCGCTCCCGCGACCGGCAGAAAGATCACCAGCGAGAGGATGTGCTGACCTACAAAGTTGTCCAAGAGTCCCGTCATTTCAATCGCTTATATTTCTTTCACTATTCGCGTTGGGTGCCATGCTTACACGCTCCGGGCAGTTTCGGGGCGGGTAAGCATGCCGAATTTCATTTCACCGCCCCATCGAATCTTTTGACCTTTTTTAATGTTTCGACGTTTTCAAACTGGGTGCCATGCTTACACGCTCCGGGCAGTTTCGGAGCGGGTAAGCATGCCATTCCTCAATCCCCCGTCCAATTTGAATCACTTCAACCTACTGACATTTCTCGTTTTTTTTCTTTGCTTTTGTTTTTGTGATTTTGACGTTTTGACATTTTGACGTTTCGACGTTTCGACGTTTTATGCCTTCGCCAACACCCACCAGACCAGGATCACCAGGCCGATCACCATCCCCAGGGCATAGCCCTGCATCGCGCCCTGCTGCCAGCCCTTGAGCATAAAGCCGATCGCCCGGGGGATGCCGGCGATCAACCAGAGCAGACCGTTGATGAAATAGCGATCGATCCCGTAACACAAATCCCCAAACCGCTTGAGCGGCCGGACGAAGGCCCGGTCATACAGTTCGTCCACGTAATACTTGTTGTACAAAAGGCGATACATCGAGCCGGACGCCAGGGCGATGGCCATGGGGATCATCGGGCGTCGCAGGTAGAAATACCCGGCCGTGAAGATGCCGTAGAGTGCGATCATCGAGGAGGCATACATCAGGCCGTATTTCGCAAAGTGGCCGACGGCCTCCGTCTCGGCGTGGGCCGCGCTTCCAGCAACATGCGCATCCGCGAAGACTGGCTCCAGAAAGTGGTGAACCGCACCGTGCGGCTCGAAGAGGCCGAGGAATCCATCACCCCCGAACGACGTCACACCGACATAGCCGGCAAAGACCGCCCCCAAAGCCAGCACCACCAGCGGCGTTGTCATCCAGCCGCCCGATTCGTGGGCGTGGTCCACACCCTTCGGCAGGCGCTGCTCGCCGTGAAAGGCGAGGAAGATCATTCGGAAGGTATAGAAAGCCGTCAACAGGGCGGTCACAAGGCCGACCCACCCCAGATAGCTCATGGAGTCGTGTTCGAGGGCGGCGTGGATGATCTCGTCCTTGCTCCAGAAGGCCGCGAGCAGCGGGCAGCCGGCCAGCGACAACCCCGCGACAAGAAAAGTCCAGTAGGTGATCGGCATCCCCTTGCGCAGGCCGCTGAATCGGCGGATGTCGATCTCGCCGGCCATCGCGTGCATGACGCTGCCGGCCCCGAGAAAGAGGCAGGCCTTGAAGAAGGCGTGGGTATAAAGATGGAAGATTGCCGAGTCGAAGGCCCCGACGCCGAGGCCGAGAAACATGTATCCCAACTGGCTCAGGGTCGAGTAGGCCAGGATGCGCTTCATGTCGAACTGTGTGAGGGCGATGGTCGCGGCGAACAGGGCCGTCGCCGCGCCGATGCAGGCGACGAACCACATCGCGATGGGCGAGGCGGCGAAGATGACGCCGCAGCGGGCCACCATATAGACGCCCGCCGTCACCATCGTCGCCGCGTGGATCAGGGCACTGACGGGCGTCGGTCCTTCCATGGCGTCGGGCAGCCAGACGTGCAGCGGAAGCTGGGCGCTCTTGCCCATCGCCCCGCAAAACAGAAGCAGGGCGATGATCGTCACCCGGTCATTGATGGTGTGAATCCACTCGGTCGCGTCGATCGCGGCGGCGTCCAGCCCGAGGGCGGCGCAGAGGGCCTGCGGATCGGGAACCGCTGCCGTCGCCGCGGCAACCGCGTCGAAAACGGCCTGGTAGTCCAGCGTCCCGAAGGTCAGATAGATCAGAAGAATGCCCAGCCCGAAGCCGAAGTCGCCGATGCGGTTGACGAGAAAGGCCTTCTTGGCAGCGGCCGCGGCGGCCGGTTTCTGATAGTAGAAGCCGATCAGCAGGTAACTGCACAGGCCCACCAGTTCCCAGCCGAGATAGAGCAGCAGAAAATTCCCGGCCAGCACCAGCACGCACATCGAAAAGACGAACAGGCCGAGGAAGGCGAAGAACCGCTCATAGCCCCGCTCGGCGTGGCCGTGATGATCGCGCATGTAGCCGACCGAATAGACCACCACCATCAGCGAAACCGAAAGAACCGTCAGCAGCATGATGCAGGTCAGTTGATCGGCACGGATTGTGACGTTCAGCCACGAACCCTCGCCGGCGCTGATCCATTCGTAGACCGGAATGGAAGTCGATAGTGTGCCTTGGCCGACTGCCTCGGCAGGCGCGACCTCGACGCCGGTGATGTGCTCGCCGCCGCGCGAGGATGCGACGCGCACCTCCACGAAGACCTTGATCGCCAGAAAGAGAGAGAGCCCGACGCCGAGCAGGACAAACCAGTGCGATCGATCCTTCGCCCAGCGCAGACCGAACACGCCGACAAGGACCGCGCCAAGCAGCGGGAGCAACGGAATCCAGATCGCCAGGTATTTCAGTTCTTCCATTCGTCTTCCACTGTGGCTGCCTATAGCTGCTCGGCAAAACTCGGGCTGTTCAAAGAACACCCACGGGGTGCCACCGGCAAGCTCGGCTTGCCGGTGCCGTTAGCGGGTGCCCCAGCCTTTGCGTAGCAAAGGTTGGGGAATCACACCTCGCCCAACAAACCCATTCCCCACCCTTTCTTTCAGACAAGGATGGGGCACCCTTTATGGCGGGCGGCTCGCCATGCCCGCGCTTCGCTTGGGCATGCCACCCTTGCTTCCAGACAAGGATGGGGCACCCTACGTCGTCAGCCGCGCATCTGCCGCCAGTCTTCCGCGTCCAGCGAGCCGCGCCGTCGGTAGAGCATGACCACGATCGCCAACCCCAACCCCGCCTCCACGGCGGCGATGACCAGCACGAACAAACCCAGGACTTGCCCCTGTAGATTGCCGTGGAGCATCCCCATCGCCACCAGATTCACCAGCACCCCCTGAAACATGACCTCGGTGCAGAGAAACATCACGATCATGTTCCGGCGGGAGACGAACCCGACGACGCCGAGGCTGAACAATATCGCCCCGATTATCATCAATGCTGTGGGATT
>CAYXGR010000055.1:10651-12474 GCA_964464525.1 uncultured Planctomycetaceae bacterium | reverse complement strand
CTCCGGGGCGAGAACGTGGAAACGCTGAAAAAACAAAAAAACAGTTGGGAAGGAATTCCCGTTGGAAGGGAAACCCGTAGGAGGGGGAACAAGAATCCCTGCTCGTTTCCCTCAATCGGGAACGAGCCTGCCACCCATGTTCACGATGCGTTGGACCTCTTGTGTCGGCAGACGCAGATCGATCCTGACCGCTTCGTCGTGGTAGTCCCGGCCGATGATGTGGCCGTGTTGGCTGATATAGGCCAGCAATTTGCCGTTGGCGCTGTCGGCCTCGATAGTCAGGCGGATGTAGCGATCCCCCATGCAATCCAGGACGCGCTGTTGCAAGTTTTCGATGCCCTCCCTGTTTCGAGCGGAGATCTCCACACCGTCCGGCATGTTGACCCTCAGCAGGTGCATGGCGGACTCGTCCGATACGGCATCCGACTTGTTCAGCACGTTGATCGTGGGAATCGATCCGCAGCCCAGTTCGTCCAGCACCTTCTCGACGGCCTTGATCTGCCCGACGGCGTCATGGCTCGCGGCGTCGACAACGTGAAGAAGAAGGTCGGAATGGATCGCTTCTTCCAATGTGGCTCGAAACGATGCGACCAGATGGTGGGGTAAGTTCCGGACGAACCCGACCGTGTCCGAGATGAGGGCGGTTCGGCCACCGCCGAGATCCCATCGGCGGGTCTGAGTGTCCAGCGTGGCGAAGAGCTTGTCCTCGACGAGTGCTTCGGCACGGGTCAACGCATTCATGAGGGTACTCTTGCCCGCGTTGGTGTAGCCAACGAGGCTGACCGTGAAAAAATCGCTGCGTGATCGAACCTCTCGCAGCTTGCGATGATCGAGTCTGGAGATCTGGTTCTTCAGCATTGTGACGCGCTTGCTGACCAGTCGCCGGTCGATCTCGATCTGGCTTTCGCCGGGCCCGCGTGTGCCGACGCCACCGACCGCACCGGCGGCCGTCGCGCCGCCGGCCCCCGCGATTCGCTCCAGGTGGGTCCACATGCCGCGCAGACGGGGTGCCGTGTATTCGAGTTGGGCCAGTTCGACCTGAAGTCGGGCGGACTTTGTTTGTGCCCGGTTGGCGAAGATGTCCAGGATGAGTTCGGTTCGATCGATGACGCGCCGCTTTGTGAGCTTTTCGACTTCACGGATCTGAGACGGGGCAAGATCATTGTCGAAGATGATTACATCGGCCTCTTTGTCCTCGGCATAGTCCGCAAGCTCCCGGGCCTTGCCGGTTCCGATGTAGGTCGATGCGCAAATACGAGGTCGGTTCTGGATGGATCGGCCGACCACCTTGGCCCCAGCGGCGGTGGTGAGCGCGGCGAGTTCGGCGAGCGGATCGTATCGGGTACCAGAGGGTTCGCTTCCCGGGAGTATGAGTCCGACGAGGACGGCCCGTTCCGGTTGGATACCGTTGGTCGTTCTTTGATGGGCTTTCAACGTTCTCCCGTGGGGTTCAATCCATTCACAAAGCGTGCTATTCCGCGGCGGCGTGCCGGGACAGCCCATTGTACAGTCCGGAGACCGTGCGGGTCAATAATAGAGGGTGTTTGAAAAGCCTTGTCAGAGCCGCGTTGATGAGGAAGCGGTCTGCGTTCAGCCACGAAAACCGCTCCCTCACGGTCGCGGCTCTGAACAAAAGGCCACTTTTTAGAAACCCTTTAGAGTGCATCCCGATACTCCTGTGGCACCGGTTTCCAACCGGTGCGTGACGATGGTTTCACCCTGCGATACAGGTCTTGGATGCACGCCAGGGATCGATCCATGTGGAAATAGATGATCAGATTCGTGTGGGTCTCCGTGAAAACGGGATCGAGACGGTGAATGGG
>CAYXGR010000055.1:0-10551 GCA_964464525.1 uncultured Planctomycetaceae bacterium | reverse complement strand
ATCGATCGATCAATTCAAATCGTGCCGGCGGCATCGGCTCTTCGGGGGCTGTGTGGCCATCCGGATAAGTGGGTTATGTTTTTTTGGAGTAGGAGTGCCCTCATGAAAACAGCAATTGGACACGGATCGTATTTCCTGAAGTCAATCGTACTGATTGTGTTTCTTCTGCTACCTGCGGCAGCCGCAGTCTGCGGCACGTTCGATCCACCGCTGCCGGGGCCGGCCGAGTCACCGGCTGTGAAGGATGCCATCCAGGACTTGACCGATACACCGGAAGACACCGGGATCGATTCGTTGCTCCCGGATTTCGACAACCCGGTGGAGGCGGAACCTTTCGATACGCTGGATGTACTCGATGAGCCGATTGTCCAACCCGACGTGATACCCACCGCTTCGGGCGATCCGATCGCGATTCGTGAGGCGCTGCTGGACATCCTGTCCACCTACCAAGCGATTGCGTCGACCCGCAACATGGCGGAACTCGAGTCAATCACCCTCGATGCGCAGGACCGTGTTTTATCGATGACGGATGAAAACCTGGCCGTGTTCCATGAAGCCATGCCGGAGATAAGCCGGCTGCGTCAGGCCGTCGACACTCTTGCAGCCAACACACCTGCACCGCTTCAGAACACGAATGATCCCGGACGATCCGCCGGATTTCCGAATGCTGATTACTCGGGCCTCTGCGGCAGCGATCGGAGCGACACCACCGCGGTGTTCGCGGCGAAGGTGGCGCTCCAGGCGGCGCGGCTTGTCTGGTCGGCGGCAAGCCGGGGGTGTGATGAGGTCGTGGTCGTACTGGGCGAAGGGGGTAACGCCTCGCTGGTCTGTATCGCGGCCGACGCCGTGTTGTTCGCTGCGGAGTCCGTTCTGGAAGACTTCGTCTTCTGCGACGACAACATTGATTCCGCCGAGATCGAAGGCTCCTACGAGCGGCTCTTTCACCTCCATGGCGACGTCGAGGTGCTTCAGGAACACATCGAGGAAATCTGGGAGCGGGAGATCGAGGAGAACATCTTCCATCGCAACAACCTGGTGAGCCTGTTTCTCCCCGCGGCCCACGGCGGCCGGCTCGAATCGGTCCGCGATATCGTCGCCAAGTGGATCATGCAATCCGCCGCCGCGGGAATGGACGTCACCCGCGCCGAGTGTTTCTTCCAGCAAGGTCTGCAAAACTTCGACAACAATCTCTACAAGGCCGCGTACAGGTCCTTCTCCAAGGCCTACAAGGCGCTGACCGAAGACGACAGCAGTGACGACAGTCACGACGATGCCTGCGATGACAGTAAGGATGACAGCACGGACGAAGCCGAGGATTGACTTTCTCGATCGTGACTTCTTCCTCGTGCTCGCCGTCTGAGCAATAGAGTAGACAGGAGCTTGGGAGCCCGTGGATGCCAATCCACGGGCTTTTTTTCTTACCCATTTCTCATTCGACTCAAGCTGCGATATCTTATCGTGTTGAGCAGTCATCCTGGTTTTCAATTGGCGCATCACGGCTGTGGCCATGAAATCTAAGACCTCCATTCGTTTGCTCCCCCTGTCCGCGATCGTCGCGGCCATGATGGGTGCGTTGAGCACAACCCCCGCATCAGCCGATCTTCTTCGTCTTCAGGACGGCAAGTTTCATGCCGGTCGTATTATCGAGGATGGCGGCGAGCGAATCCGATTCAAGACCGGCACCCGTTCGGGCCCCTTGGAGCTGTCACTGGAAAAATCGGAAGTCGCGCAAATTTATCGAATGCTGGATGAAGCGCAACAGATCGATCAAGTGATGGACGCACACCAGCTTCAGAACTGGGCGGCGGCCTACTTCCATGCCGAGCTCGAGTCCCCCGCAATTCAATGTGTGCGCCGGGCCCGAAAGCTCAACCCCGACATTGGCGAGAGGCCGCTCGGGAAGGGGAGCGTCGGGTTTCAGATATTTTGGAATCGGATGATTTTTCGGGAGCTTAATTCCGCGCTGCTGGATCGTAATGCCACGACGGTGCTCCGGCTGGCCCGATGGGCGCACGAGGCCGGCCTCGATGTCGAGACGGCCAACACCATTCGAAATGCATGGTGCCATGATCGATCCTCGAAGCAGATTCGCGAGCTTGCCGATGCCTGGCGCGTGAATCTCGAATCATGGGCCGAGGTGGATCTCACATCGGCTTTGACGGTATCTCTTTTCACCACGAGCCTTCGAGATGATGGAGATTCAGTGACGGCCGGTGGGGGAAAGCACTTCCTGAGCATTCCCATTCACTATGATCGCGATGCGGGGCCGCGCGTGTTGTCCAAGTCGGTATTGATCGGAAAAGAGAGGCGCGTCTTTTACGGCATTCGTGTAATTTCGGGATCGCCGGAGCACCAACCTGTGGATTCGTTGCAGGGCGGTACGGTCTATGAACGCATCGAACTCAAAGGCGGTGGCGATTCATCCCGCCAGCTCATTATAAAAAACAACCTGAGCCCGCGGATCTCTCAGGAGGAGGGGCCGTCGCGGGAGCGTCTCAAGGCTCGGGCCGAGGGGGTGCGGGCGTCGGGCTGGGCACTGCTGATTGTTGAAACGTCGATGCGCGCCAGGGAAATCACGCTTTCCTGGGGCGACGGTGGTTTTGAGACAATTGACTTAACCTATTTACGCAATGTGAGTCGGCCCTTGCTGGATCCTCTCAGGCGAACGCCGGAGTCCCCGGAGATCAGGTCGTCACTGGATCGACTCGACCACAATTCCGGTGCAACGGCGGCGCTGGCCCTGACGCAACTCGCGGCCGTGCAGTCGCTCCTTCCCACTGATAAACGGCAGGCCTGGGCCGCTCGCGTGGATAGCGCAATCGTATCGACCGCGGGGCGTCTCGAATGGCAGGTTCGTCATGCCGTTTGGAAATACTTTGCCGATCAGGAGACGGTGTTCCCCGTGGCCCTGCGTGCGCTTCGGAAGAAAAACGCCTTGATTAAGTCTGGATGGATCGACATGATCCAATCTCACACCAAAGACGGCGATGCCCACAGTCGCACAATTGCCATGCAACTGCTCTGCGCGATACTCCATTCCAAGGATAGGAAAATCTGTCAATCAGCGTTGGACGTGCTCCTGACGCTCGGCATCGAAATCGATTGGAATCTTGTTTCGACCGCATCGGAGACCGCGCGGCTTGTGGCCCTTGAACACATCGGGCGTCTGCCTCGTGAAGAGGCCGCGCGGATGCTGATCGCCCTGATGGGTTCCGTCACGCTTTCCTCGGCTGATTCTCTCGCCCGTTCCGCGCGCTCCCTGAACCTGATCCTGAGCGATCCGCGCGATCCCATTCTCACGCAATGGTCCTCGTTGAAGCGGCGGGAAGACAGGCTCGCACTGCTCACCGTTCTAAGCTCCATCGATCTGGGCGATCTGATCTATTCCCGATCTTTTGATGCCATCATGCGCGACGCGACAAGCCCCGCCCAGAGCACCCGACTGAGCGCAGAGGCCTTCACGACCGTCATCGAGCAGACGCGGCGTCGGCCGCCATCGTCGAGCCGGACCGGAGTCGGATCGCCGCGTGGGGTTGCCTTTCCCGTTCTGGTTCAGATGGATGCGACCGATCCGGTTCTTCGAACATTGACCGAGGCCGCCGCGTCGGGTTCTCAGTCCCTACAGCAAGATGCACTGGCCGCGCTGCTGTTGGATGGATACGCGGAGCAGGCGGAGAAGGCCCTTCTTGCGGAGAGGCGAGGGGCCGGTGAATTGGATGACCTGCTCCAATCGCTTATGGCGCGCGAGGATGTCGCGGTATGTAATGGTTTTTTGGCCCTTCTGGGGCGATTGTTGAGTCGTGAACACATCGAAAGCGCGGGTCGTATCTTCTCGCATCTCAACGACGTCGTCGCCCGCAGTTCCGCCTCGGAGCGATGGCGCATCCTGGCCGCCGTCAAGGCGGGTGTAAATATCAAAGACTTGAACGAACTGGTGGTTTCACTCAGGCCGTCGCGTGCGGTGACCGCAAGCCGTTGGCTCCATCGCCTGGGCCATCTGACACCGCAAGATCGGCAGCGTCTGGCCGCATCACACGATCCTGGGGTTCGCCTCAAACAACTCCAACGCATCGATCAGCGCCGCGCCAAAATCGTGGACGGCCGATATGGCGTGATCGCGGTGATCGAGACATGCGTTTTTCAATCCGCCGATTCTCCGCCTGATGAAGACAACCTCCGGATGCATTCCGTGCGTTGGCGCATGCCTCGGCGCACCACGTTGATTCTGCCCACATTGACGATTCGCTCGGATGATGCGGACAACACCTACCATGTCCTCTGGGGGGATCGACTCGTGGGCCGTGGCGTCCCGCGAGCGCGCACCCTGTCGATTCGCGGCCCGGGCGCATTCTCATTTCGGCTGGTGAATCCCGGGCCGGCGTTGGTGGGGGAGAATGGTTGGGGGTGGCCGGTCTCACAGCGGTTCGGATCGCCCGACGATCCACGGGATTTCGCCGCGCTCGGTCCCGCGATTCTGCCGGGCAATCGCCCGGTGCTTAAAAAACCGACGGCAGACTTTATGACGCTGAAACTGACGAACTATCTGCGCACCGCACTGGTTGCTTCCCGATTGATCAAGCAGGAAGAAGCGACTGCTTTCGTCCCCGATGGCTATGCGATGACGCTGCGCTATGCCGCCTTCGCGAGCTATTACGGAGTCGGGAAGACACGGCCTCCGCCGCAAAAAGAACCGACGGCAGGGCAGCGCCATCTACTCAACATGATGCTCATCCTGGAACGAATCGATTGATTGTGCCTTAAAACAGGGGTGGCATGGCCAAGCGTCAGCGCGGCCATGGCGTTCGATACTCAAGTACAAGTGCCCTACCCTTTGCGAAGCACAGAGAGATGGCCCCGCGCATCACGGTATGGCCCAAGAAGTCCACTCCATGCCGCCCCAGAATAGTTGGAGCACACGCCCTACGGCGCAAGCAAGGCCGAAACAAACACCGCCATGTCGGCGCCGTCGTACGATCCGATTGGCGAGGCCACGTCAACACAGGCATCCAACGGTGAGGCGACGACTGCGCCAACATAGTCCTGAATGTCGTCGCCATTGATGAATCCATCGTCGGTGAAATCACCCGGCTGGCCGACATGACCGATGTCAGAAACGCTGAACGGGCTGCAGCCCGAGGCATTACAAGCCTTGATCCAATAGAACACATCGCCAGCTCCGGCGGTCGCGTCGTCGAAACTCAGGGAAGCCACACCGGAGGCGAGCATCGTCGCGCCGGTGTTGTTATCGATCGTGTTTCTCCAGACTTCGTAGTCGGCGGCATCGGCAGCGGCGTTCCACACGATCTGAACACCGTCACAGCGCGACCCATCGGTGGCGCTGACACCGGTCGGGGCTGCGGGGATGGGCAGACCGGCCTGGCAATCGAAGCTCAGAATCTCGACGGCATCCACTCCGGATTCATTAATGCCCTGTGGGTCGTCATCATTCGTAGTGAATCGAAGCTGAGTGGTGGGTCCAAGCACCACGCCAAGACCATCGAGCGTGGCCTGGCCGATCACGTTATGATGCCAGCTCAGGCCGCCGTCGGTGTCGTGGCGGGCGATTTCCAACCAACTGTTGAGGCCGAGGCTGGTCTTGATTTCCACCAACAGATGATCGATGCCGCCGGATGTATTGGAGAGCTTGAGGAAATAGTCATAGGTGATGGTGATGCCCCCGCCGGGCAGAGGAATCACCGGCGAGATGAGTATCACGGCCCCATTATCGACATCCGTATTACCTACTTGGTTCTGAGTCAGGAAACACTGACCACTTCCATCGGAGTCCGAGGCCGGATCGTTCGCCCATCCCGGATCGTTGACGGGGACGCCACGCTCCCAGAATCCCGCCGTGGCGCCCGCGACCTGCGTGGTCCAGCCCTGATCAGTCTCAAAATTGTCGGCGAAGAGCACATTGCGGCAGAATGTGAAGCACGCCCCGCCGTTGTCATTGGTGCTCGAGTTGCTCTGTGCGTCCGCGGCATCGACGGCAAAAAAGAAGGTGCTGCCCGCGCCCAGACCCGTCAAGACGAGCGTATGCGTCGTATTCGAATCCGCCTCAATCACCGATTGCAGCAATGAGCTGCATGCTGTGCCGTATCGAACCGTCCCGATAGAGGATTCATCAGTATCGAATGCGACGGTGGCCGAGTCTGAGGCGATGGCGACGACCTGAACGTTGCTGATGACCGGGCTGACGCAGTCGAGCGAGGCGACGGCCGTACGCGTGAGATTCGTGCCGCCCTGACCGTCGTCGGCGTCGATATAGCTGATCGTAATCGTCTCGCCGTTGGCGACCTGAAGCACGCCGGCGCTGTTGGTCGCACTCATGAGGAGCGAGCCGCGGAAGTCGGCTGTCTGATCGCCATTCTCGGTGAGCACGACGGTCTCTCCACCGGGCTCGGAAGGAGAAGACGCGGTGACCGTCACCGTTTCCGCAAGGGCATTGTCGGTATTCAGATCGCAATCCACCACACGAATCTGCGCGCTCGCTTCACAACTGAACACTGTTGAATCCAACGCGACCGTCCCCTGTGAGGAACAATTGACGAGAAACGGAGAGGCGGCCAGCGAAAAGCTCTGTGGCCCGGCGGCCACGTCGAAACCGACGACATCCACGAACCAGACACCCGGCGCCGGGGCGTCCACGAAGACTTGTTCGATATTGTTCACGTGGTCCGCCTGCGTCTGGACGGCCGGGTTGGCCGGATTGTTCGGATCCAGCGTCCAGGGGAAGTGCTGCGTTCCGGACGGGTCGGTGACAACCAGATCCAGATCGTTGACCAACACCGGATCGACGGCGGGTGTTCCCGGCACATCATCCCAGGCGATGGTGATTTTAAGCTGCAGATCGGTCGGCTCCACGACGACCAGAACCGAGTGGGTTCCGCCCTGGTCTATTTCGGCCTCGAAAAAGTTGCCCGTTCTCATGAAATCCACGGAGTCCTTGATCCGCACCGAGCCGAAGCCCGACTTATAATCGGGCCCCAGGTTTTCGATGTCCAGGGCTGCATGAGCCAATAGCACCTTGAGAGTCGAGTTGCGGAAATCCGGCAGGCCGGGGAATTGTTGACGAAAGTCTTGAAGCAGCAGGGCCGACAGGCCGCAGACCGTCGGTGAGGCCATGGAGGTGCCGCATAGTGTCGCGTAATTACCGCTGCTGGATGTGGACGTAACGCCGTTGTCGCCGTTGGATTGGCAACCCGGCGCTGCGAGGTCCGGCTTCATCCGCCCATCGTCACAAGGGCCCCAACTGGTGAAGCTCGTGACCGAGTCGTCGTTGGAATTGAGTGCCCCCACGGTGATGTGGTTCTTCGCGCAGGCCGGTGGGGCGGTTGTGTGGTAGGTCGCACCACAGGAGGCCGCGCCCTGGCGTTCATTTCCATTGGCCCAGACGATGCGGAATGGTGCGCCAAGGCTGCCGCCGACGATCGAATCGATCAGGTTCGAGGTGACGTTGTAATCTCCCTCCCAGGTACAGGGAAACCCGTTCGGGGCCGTATTGGTTCCGATAGAGTTGTTGGAGATGTCCACGCCCTGCACGTTGATCGCATCGTTGTAGTCTGCTTCAAGGTCGCCGGGATCAGTATAGAGAAACCCCATCTGGAGGCCGCCCTCCTGCTCGAATCCGTAGGATTCAATAGTGACCGCCGGCGCCATGCCCTTGAATGTGGGATTGACGATTCCCGCACCCCCGATCGTACCGGCGACATGGGTCGAGTGGTTAGAGAGACCGGAAGAGTCGCGCTGTGTCAGGCGACCCTCGAAATCCGCGTGGGATTGCAATCCGTAGCCGCCGTCATAAACGAGAACCGACACCCCCAGACCGCTGAGGTTGTAGGGCAGGATGTGCACATCGTCGGCCTGAGTGATCACACGGTTGCTGTCGTTGAGTTCACTGAAATGGGGCAACGGCGGTTCGATCCAGAGTACCTCGTCACGATCGGACAAGGGTTCAATTCGAGGGCGTGGCAGTTCCATGACCAGACCGTTGATGGTTTCCAGACGTGAGATGATCTCCGCGTCGAATGATTGAACCAGTGCGACCGCATCCGCCATCGGTACGTCGCGATGAAACAAGGCATAGACCGCGACGACGTCTACTGGTTCCGTCTGATTATCGATCAAGGTCAACCCCACAACACCATGGGCCGGGAAGGGACCATTGAGAATCGCGGGATGCAGTTTGAACCCGCGCTGCGGGGCCTGAGCCATTTTCAAGGATGGCACGGCGGCAAGCGCGGCGACGTTCAGTTGATCACCGTTGATAGCGGCGTAGTAGGCAAAATGACTCAGCGGGGCCATCAACTCAACACCCGCATCACGAAGCCGCATCCTCTCAGCCGGCGAAACGGGTTTGGAGAATTGAACGACGAGGTGGCGCAAAGTCTGACCGGGCACCAGTTGTCGAATGGATTGGGCGACCTCAGCGGCGGGCCGGGCGGGAACAGGAACGGGATCGATGGCCCGCCAGGGAATTTGTGCCAAAGCCGGTGCCGAGACCAGTAAGAGGCCAAGTACGAGTGTGATGATGACAACGATCGCGCGCAACGTAACCGCAGCCGGATTACGCAAGAGATTGGTTTTGGGCATGGACTATTCCCTCTGTCGGGCTCGCCTGGAATGATGGAACAACGTCACTACTTCGGACGCGCATTATAGGGTATTGGAAAGACCGATACAATCCGGATTGTAAGGCGATTCCTAAGATTGATAATGGGGGATTGTTTTTTCGGACAGATTGCCTGAAACACGACGAGCCGAGCGGCCCCGTCAACGTTCGTGGGGTGCCATGCTTACACATCCCGGCCGTATCGGGATGGGTAAGCATGCTTGACGTACATCCCGCAGTCTGCCACCTCCAATCACATTGCAACCATAAAATCGGAGCCCCGAGCGCAAGCGAGCGGGTTCACAATCGGAGCATGGGTGTCCCATCCTTATCTCAAAAAAAGGATGGGGAATAAGCATTCAATCCAAGCGCACCCGGCGAGAGGAGATCCATTTGGCCCACCCAAACCGTCATGCATCCAGCAGGCGGGTTCAAAGACCGGCGGTCCTATTGTGATGCCCCCAACCTGTCGCGCTCGACTCAAATTCGACGAAATCAATTCACATGGCCGAGGTACGCATCTCCATCGGTTGCTTGAGCAGCCAGAGGCTGAATACGCTGAAGCAGATCATGCCGACGAGCATGGGGAGCTGGCTGCGAAAGGCCGCCCGGGCCGAGCCGAACAGTCGCAGAGATGTCTTCTGCGCAACCCACAGGCTGTAGACATGGCCGATGAGGACGAGCACCACCTGGATCAGCCAGAGCGTGCCCAGCGAGATCATCGGTGGGATCGTCCAATCGGCAGTGCCGAATAGATTCCAGTTCCAGCCGAACGGATCCGAAATCATCGCCAGAACCTTGGGGCCTTCCATCAGCAGATGTTCGAGGTTGTGGGCGATGTGGTAGAACAGAGCGATTGGCAGCAGGGCGTAGGCATAGCGGATGAAGTAATCCCGATAGCGGAGCGGTTCACTGCTCGAGTGACCGTCGCCCAGCCACCTGGAGACCGCGACCAGACCCGAGTAAATCGCGATCGGCGCCAGCATAAGCACGGCCATCCCCACGCTGAAACCGAGTATCCGACCCACATCGGCCGACGCGCGAATGGTGCCGATGAATTGATTCCAGACGGGTGTCATCGTCAGACCGTGAAACCCGGTGATCGAGAGCATGAGCAGCGCGAGATAGGCCTCGTCGGTCCGCGGTTTGCCGGCGACGGCCAAATCGCTGCCCCAGGGGCGAAGATTAACGGCCAGATTGTCGTTCGGGCAGGCCTGGATGCATTCCATACACTGAATACAGTAGGTATTGGTCTCCAGTTTTCCCGGATACAGAAACGTCGGGCAGCCGTAGGCGGTCTCGCTCCCCTTGACGCACTCCTTTGTGCGGCATTTTTCACAGACGCCACGCTCGCGGGGGCGAACCTCGGTGCCGGCGAAGAGGGCATAAAGCCCGCTGACGCGACCGACGAGGCAGCCGTATCGACAGAAACTCTTGCGATCAAACAGCAGCGCGCTGACGACGGCCATCAGCAGCATGACAATCGCCAGATAGGCGGTGATCCGCGGCTTCATCGTGACGCCAAACCCCAGCTCGATCCAGGTCAGACCGACGAAGAGGATCGTGGCGAGGGAGATGTTGCGGATGATCCTGGGCCAGCGGTAGCCGAGGCTGAGACCGTCGCCCGACTTTTTCCACAACTTGAGAAAGCCGAAGAGGCCGTCCTGGCCGAACGAGAGTTTCTCCGACCAGCCGGCGATGGCGTCCCAGGGACAGACGTAGCACCAGGCCTTTCCGGCGAAGAGGATCAGGACAATCAGAAGCGCCCACCAGATGGTCCACGTCAGGATCGGCGCGATGTTCAACGCCGGATTCTGATTGCCGAACATTCCGGCGGCGATGATGAGCAGAAACGAGACGACGAAGAATGCCTGAAGACCGAATCGAAAGATTCGTGAGCGCAGCGCCGCACCAATCCAACCAATCGACAACAGGTCGAA
>CAYXGR010000054.1:0-12603 GCA_964464525.1 uncultured Planctomycetaceae bacterium | reverse complement strand
TACGGGTGTGAGCGGATGCCTGACAACTGGACCGTTCTGTTGCAGTAAGAGACGATAAATCGACACGAACGGTCCGAGAATAACACATTTGAGGGTCAGAATGCAATGGGGGTATATTCCCTAATCGACCCTGTGAAATTCAGAGAAAGACGGGAGCCGCGGGGGTTTTCTCCCCGTCGAGAGCCGAAATCACGTAGCCTGATTCTGTTTGTTACTTCGGGAGTGATTCGACCGCACGATCGGCATAGTCAGCCGGTTGAGACGACGGGCTTTCCGCTGGCCCATTGTCCGTACGATCTGGCCGATTGGTCGCGGGCTGAGTTGTGCTCGATTCGCTGCCGAATGCCTGGCGGTATTTTACAAGCCGGGCTTCCATGTCCTTCCGGGTTTGTGAGTCGTCAGGAGGCAGGAGGGCGATGGCCTTCTCTTGTGTTTCAATGGCTTTGGCCATGTCGCCGGTCCGGTGATAGGCTAGGGCGAGCGTGTCGAGATATCCGGCGTTCTTAGACTCTGTCTGTTCGTTGGCATTGAGTGCAAACCCCAGAGCCATTTCCGGATCCCGAAGCTCGGTGGGCTTAATCGTCAGCAGTTCCCGTGCGGCTGCGTTAAGTATGTTTCCGTCTGCTTTCGTGTGACGGGCCTGTGAAACGGTGTATTCAAGTAGTTCACGCCGCAGCGGAATCGCCTTCTCGGACAGACCCTCGCGTTCCAAGACCGTCGCCAGTCCCTTCATCGCTGAGCGTGTCCAGGCATCGTGAATACCCATGACTTCACGCATTGTTTTTAGGGCGCGCCGATAAAGCTCTTCCGCTTCTCTTAATCGCCCGGTGTCTTTGTATACATGAGCCAGATTTGTCATCGTTCCGAGAGTATCCGAATGTCTTTCGCCCAACAGAGACATGCGTAGATCCAATACTTCTTGGTACTGTTCTTCAGCCTGGTCATACTTGCGTTGTTTCTGATAGAGGCTGGCAAGATTATTCATGATGTTTACGGTATCCGCATCTGGCTCATCCGTGCCATGATCTAGATTGGCAAGCACGAGTTGATATTGACGCTCAGCTTTTTCATATCGGCCTTGTTCCATGTAGATCATCGCGAGGTTTGCAGTGTATTGGATCACTTTCGGATCGTTCACTTCCAGTTCGCTTTGCATTGCTTCCAGGAATTTTTCGAAGAGCGGCTCAGCCTCGTTAAGCCGGCCTTGTTTCAAGTATAGGTTTGCTAGCAATTCCATAACACCGAGTGTCTTTCGATGACTGGTGCCTTTCTGTTGGATGTATGTATTGAGGATTTCGCGGTAGATCTGTTCTGCCTTGCTTAGTCGATTAATATTTTCATATAAATTTCCCAGGCCCATTTTGAGATCCTGTGTGCGCAAGTTGTCCTCGCCGATAGTTCGCTGCCATCGGTCCATGGTATCAATGTAGAGTGCCATCGCTTTATCGACTTGACCTTGGGAATAGTATATCGTGATAAGATTGTTTACGGATTTCAAAGTTTCCGGATGACCCTCTCCGAGATAGCGTTCTCGTGCTTGGAGAATTTTGAGATGATAACGCTCAGCCTCTGAGTAGTTTTTCATTATTTCATGATTAATTGCAATATTATTCATCGATTTGAAAATGTCTGGATGGCCTTCTGGCAACACGCGCTTTCGCGCCTCTAATACTTTTTTGTTCATCGCCATAGACTCATCCATACGACGGAGCCTGCCGTATACATTAGCCAGATTGTGCATGCTGGACAGGGTGTCGGGGTCATCTTCTCCCAGGATTCGGGTACGAATCTTCAGAACTTTCGTATGCAACGCCAGAGCATCCTCGTACTTTCTCCGAACCAGATACATGACCGCAAGGTTGTTCCATGACGTTAGTGTGTCTGGATGCTCTTCACCGAGGATGCGCTCACGCTTCACAGCAATCTCACGAAAAAGTGTTTCGGTTTTGTCGATGTCCCCCTGATAGAAATACAAATTGGCCAGCGTGCTGTCGGATCTAAGGGTTTCGGGATCATTCTCGCCCAGAGAACGCCTGAATAAGTCCGCTGATTCGACAAGCTGTTCTTGCGCAGCGTCGTATTCGCCGATGGCCAGGTAGGCGATCCCGATCGTACCGCGAATCTCCGCCTCCACCTCCGGTTGATCTGACAATTCCGTCTCGATTCGCTTCGCGGCATTATCCAGAATCAGCCGCACGAGCGTCTTGTCCATGTCCTTGGCGATCTCCGGCTTCACGCTGGAGAGCATCTCTTTCGTGAATTTGGCGGTTTGTTTCGCCTTTGCCGCCTCCTTTTTGGCCCGCTCGCTCTCTTGAATAGCCAGACGCCGTTGTTCGGCTTCTCGGGAAAGGGCGATGCCTGTCGAAATGACGCCGCCGAGGAGCACTGCGAAGACGAGTGTGGCGGCGATGACGAATCCCCGATTGCGGCGGACGAACTTGCGGGTTCGATAGACGCGGCTTGGCGGACCGGCCCGGACGGGTTCATTGTTCAGATGTCGCCGAATATCATTTGCCAGGGCGGTCGCGGTTTCATAACGCCGCGTGCGATCCTTCTCCAGGCACATCATCGTGATCCAGTCCAGATCACCGCGAAGGGCTTTTAACAAGGTCCGTGTGTTGGTCTGGCGGCGCTGAGCGGAATATTCGGCGGATGTCCCTTCATCCCGGCCCGCTGACCGCGTGGGAACCGGCGTATCGGCCAGGCTGCCGAGCCGGGTGCTCGGCTTTTTCGGCGTGACCTCGCGAATGATGCGACGAATTTCATCAAACACGACCCCGCGTAACGTCCCTCGATCGAAGGGCAACGCGCCGGTCAGCAACTCGTAGAGCAACACACCTAACGAATAGACATCACTCCGTGTGTCGATCCCCTGGCCGGTCATCTCCGCCTGTTCCGGCGACATGTAGTCTGGCGTACCGATGATCTGACCGGTCTCTGTGAAGATTGTCTTCTCCGAGAGCGGCTGGTTAAGAGCCTTGGCGATGCCGAAGTCGATCACCTTCGGCACGCCGACGGCGTCATCGGCGATCTCCTTCCCCTGGGTTTCCACCGGCGTCGGCGCGACCAGGATGTTGTTGGGTTTGAGATCCCGATGGATGATCCCCTTCTGGTGGGCGTGCTGAACCGCCTCGCAGACCTTGATGAACAGTGCCAGTCGTTCCTTCACATTCAGCTTCTGCCGGTCGCAATGCTCGGTGATCGGCACGCCGGCGATGTATTCCATCACGAAGTAGGACCGGCCCTGTTCGGTCGCACCGGCATCGAAGACCTTGGCTACGTGGGGATGATCCATCAGGGCGAGGGCCTGCCGCTCGGCCTCGAAGCGGGCGATGACCTGGCGCGTGTCCATGCCCGGCTTGATGATCTTCAGGGCGACCTGCCGCCGGCGGACCGGCGCGGTCTGCTCGGCGAGATAGACATCACCAAAACCGCCCTCGCCGATGAATCCGCGTATGACATAGTTGCCGATGCGCGTATCGTTCGGAATTCGGGTCTCCGGTGGATCATTCTGGATGACTGTGGATTCCAGCTCCGTGTCCGCATGCGTCAGGAGCTTCTCCACCTCCGCGCGCAGGTCCGGATCATCGCGGCACTCGGCATCGAGGAACGCCTTCCGTTCCTCCTCGGTCATCTCTTTCGCCCGATGGAAAAGAGCCTGTTGCTTCTCCCAATGCTCATCCGCCATCATGCACCCTCCGCCATTTCCTTCTTCAGCCACGCCTTGGCAAACGACCAGTCCCGATCGACCGTCGCCCGGCCGATGCCCAGCGACTCGGCGACCTCATCGACCGTCAGGCCCCAGAAGACCCGCGACTTCACCACCTCCGCCTTGCGGGTATCCAATGCATCCAGCCGATCCAGCGCCGCCACCAGCGCGGAAATATCACCGTCGTCGTCCTCCCTCGGTTCGACGCCACGGGCCGCTTCGCCGGCGGTCACTTCGGCGTTCATGTCCAGCGACACGCGTACCCAGCCGCCGCCACGCTTGGCCGCCTTCCGCCGACGGTGGTTGTCCAGCAACACACGGATCATCAGCTTGGTAGCGATGGCGAAAAACTGGCCGCTGTTGTCATACTTGCGTCGCTGCTTGATGAGCCTGAGAAAGGTCTCGTTCACCAGGGCCGTCGGCTGAAGCGTGACGCCGGGATGCCCCGGGCCGAACGCCCGGTCCATGTGGCCGTGGGCCATTGCCCGAAGTTGCGAATAGACCGCCTCCATCAACTGCTCCTGCGCCCTTTCATCGCCATCGTTGAGGCGTTGTAAAAGGAGCGTCACGTCCTCTG
The DNA here is from genome assembly GCA_964464525.1 of uncultured Planctomycetaceae bacterium. GTDB lineage: Bacteria > Planctomycetota > Phycisphaerae > UBA1845 > UTPLA1 > CAYXGR01. The sequence continues at coordinate 8,317 of CAYXGR010000054.1, read as the reverse complement.
GGGGCGTCGCGGTCATGGAAATAATCTCAAAAAACTTCCCGAACACATGATGTAGACGCCGCACATTGTCCGCGTGTCTACCCGGCGGGTCAATGGAGTGTGGATGGAAGGAGGGGAATGTTTCTGCGGAAACACGGTTCATGGCGAGATAATGCGGATAAACGGAGGACGGGCGTTGAAGATCGAGAATCGTCGTATGCGAAATAAATCCTTGAGGATTCGATTCTGAACTATGGATCACGGCCGGCGGCGAAAACAAATCACAACCTGAATGCCCGAAGCTTCGCAGCGAATCGAATGTCAATACCACGCTCTACACAACGGAGCTCATTTCAAATTAGGGAAGATACTCTATAGCGCAGATCTTGAATCTCAGGTCGGTTATGGTCAGAATGGCGGACGGTAGGCCGATAATCAGTGTTCGTACCGGATCCTCATCCCGAATTCCGTCATGAAGAAACCAATCCAAAGGCGCGAGAATTGTAACTGGGACGGCCAACCCATGAAGTCCAGCCGCTGAGCTACACGCGCCAGGATCAGCGAGTAACAAATTTGGGAAGCCCTGCTCGTCTGTGACTCACGCCGGGAAGGGAATCAGGGTGGGGAAGAGCACATGATCGCGGCCTCACAAATAGGCACGAATCCCGCCCTTTGCTTTCAGAAAGTATGGAACACCCATGTGCGAGCGGAGGACGCGGATACTCGTTGTCCGGGTAAGCGCAGGATGCGAATCGTCTTTTTCATGTCTTCTTCTTGGATGAAGGAGCAGGTTGATGAACAAGCGAACCGTAATGGTTGTGGCCCTCGGGCTTGTCGCGTGTACGAGTTGGGCTGTAGCGAACGTATTCACCGACTCGGTCGATCAAGACCGGGTACACACCTCGTCGACTCCAGAAGCGACATCGCCTGTCCTGGAGGTGTTGGGCCCGCCGACTGCCGGTGAGAATGACGCCGGTTTTGCAGTCAATGCCGCGACATTCACGCCCGCGGCGCCTCCCTCCGTGAATGGACAGGGCGGCGGAGGGGATGGCGCGCCCCGCGCGCTGTGCGGCGGTTCTCAGACGATCTCGTTGAACATCGATCCGGTCACATTCAATCCCGCGACCGGTAGCGCATGTCCGAACCCGAACGAGAACGCGTTTGCCCGATGTTTCCCGGCCAGTCTGTTCATGGCCCCGAACCCACCGTTCATCCTTGATTGCCTGGACATGGGTGTTCGTTCCGACGGCATTCAAGGAGCTCCTTATAACACGACGATCCACCTCTCCTTCATTGTCGACTGTGATCAGGCCACGGTCGAGGGGTTGGGCTGGCCCGCCCTGGCCACACCGGAACGCAGCATCACCGTCACCCTGCCGGGTGATGGCAGTCTCGACGGTCAGATCATCTCGGTTCAGGTCGTCCCACCACTGGTAATCGACGGCCTCTCCGGTGGTCTGCTCGTCGAATGGCACAAGCCCGTCGGCCCCGGTGACCTGATTCCCGGAAACAACCAACTGGGTTCGACCTGCGATCCCGTTCCGGGACAGTGTGCGTATCGGTGGGCACCGGACTGTGGCATCCCCTTCTATCGGGACACCGTGGAGGCGGGCTTTCCGGCCGACTGGCTCTTCAACCTCGGGGGTGACGCCTTGAACGTGCCGGTCGCCTGCTGCACCAACAGCTCGGGACTCTGCGATGACGGCGGACTAGTCCTGGCCGGTGACTGCCTGGGAGCGGATCAACGATTCCTCCTGCTCGGCGCTCCCAACAACTTTACCTGCGCCGACTTCGATCCGCCCTGCGGGTTGGGCGCCTGTTGTAACAACGACGGCACGCCCGACGGGGCTTGTGTACTCAATACCCTGACCGCTTGTGCACCCGTGGGAACCTTCCCACCTCCGCCGATTGGAGCGAACTTCCGTTGGACCGGCGGCGTGAACTGCGCCGATGTGAGCTGCGCGCCTCCGCCGTTGAATGACGACTGTCGATTCGCGTTCACCTTGACCGGCGCCCATGTAAGTACGGCTTTCACCACTTTGGGTGCGACCACCCTTCTGCTTCCGTCCGATCCGCTTCCGTGCGGCGACATCTTCAAGGATGCCTGGTGGACCTACACGGTGCCGGCGATTCCCGGCGGCGTTCTGGTTGTCAGCACCGTCGGCAGCAGCTACGACACCTCCTTCACGGTGTACGCCAATCAGACCACCCCCCAGGGCCGATGTGCTGATATCTCCTTTGGGATCATTCCGGAACTGGATACCGGCAGCGACATGACCTGTCGAAGCTATGACGTGAGCGCGAATAATCCCTTGTCCTACATGATCTATGCGCCAATGGCAGGGTTTTTGGGCGGGGAGGTGCTAACCATCCGCGTTGGCGGGCCGAGCGAAAACGACGGCGGCGATGGATTCTTGAACATCGATTTCGTCGAGACCATTGGTGTGGACACCCGCTGTTGCTTCATCGACGGCACCTGCCAGGACATGGCGACGTTCGACTGCGAAGCGATGGGTGGCTTCTGGAACACCGAGACCCGCTTTTATCAGGGTAACCTGTCCGGTCCCGCGGCACCAGAGACCCAGGAGTTCATCGGCCTGGGGTGCAAAACTCTGCCATGCCCTCCCATTGGAAACGCCTGTTGGAATCCCCTGGATCTTGAACCCATGCTTCCGGGGCCTCCAGTCATCGATATTCGGCAAGAGATTGCCCTGACGACCCGTCAGAAGCTCCACCTCAAATGGATCCTCTCGCCTGGTGAGACGATTACACTCGACGCCTGCGGCACCGCGGAGAGTGCCAATGGTTTCGATACCATAATAGAGGCATTTGGCGATTTGGATCCATCCGGAGCCACTTCCAATGGTGACTGTGCCCTTCCGATTACGGAAAGCTGTGGGGGCGGCGTCAACAAGATATGTTTTGTCCCGGATGATCCGCAGTTCTGTGCGGCCACCACGAACTCCTGCTTGTGTGTGTCTTTCGAGGAAGCGGTTAATTCCGGCGTGTTGCCGGATGCCAACGGGAATGTTACCATTATCTTCAGCGTGGGCTTAGCCAATCCAGGTAACGACACGTCTGTCAAATCGATCGATCCGGTCCTGAATCCACTCGGCCCGCCCGCAGACGTCGTAATCGGAGCGACGATCCGGGCCACCTGCATCGTCTGCCAACCTGACTGCAACGGCAATGATATTGTCGACGCCTGTGATATTGACTGCGGTATACCGGGTGGGCCCTGCGACGTACCGGGCTGCGGCATGAGCATCGACTGTGACTCAAATGGAATTCCTGACGACTGCCAACTAGTGGGCAACGACTGCAACGCCGATGGGATACCCGACGACGCCTGCCAACTCGCGGGTAACGACTGCAACACCAATGGTACTCCCGATGAATGCGACCTCATCACCGTAGTCACAACAATCTTCAACGATATACCGTTCTCGGACTTGGATGGCGTCACCCAGGACGCGGTTACCGGTGACTTCATCGTAGTTGATCAATTTGCAAACGGGGGCACGCTATTTCGGGTGACAGCCGCTGGCGTGGTAACCCCCATCGCCTCGGGTGCGCCTTTCGTAGGCCCAATCGGCGTGACCCAGGATGCGGTTACCGACGACTTTATCGTAGCTGATCAATTAGCAAACGGGGGCACGCTATTTCGGGTGACAGCCGCTGGCGTGGTGACCCCCATCGCCTCAGGTGCGTTTTTCTCAGGCCCAATCGGCGTGACCCAAGACTCGGCCACCGGCAACTTTATTGCGAGTGATCCCGGCGGCGCGCTATTTCGGGTGACGGCCGGCGGCGTTGTGACAACAATCGTCTCGGGTCCGCCGTTCATATCCCCGTATGGTGTCACCCAGGACTTGGTCACTGGCGACTTCATCGTGAGTGATTTCGGCGCCAACTCGCTGTTTCGAGTGACGGCCGGCGGCGTAGTGACAACAATCACCTCGGGTGCGCCGTTTGAAGACCCATTCGACGTCACCCAGGACTCGGCCACCGGCGACTTTATCGTGAGTGATTTCGGCAACAACACGCTGTTTCGGGTGACGGCCGGCGGTGTTGTGACAACAATCGCTTCAGATGCGCCATTCGGGGTATCGAGTAGCGTCACCCAGGACTCGGCCACCGGCGATTTCATCGTGAGTGATTGGGGTAATGATACGCTACTTCGGGTGACGGCCGCTGGCGTAGTGACTTCCATCGCCTCGGGCCCACTGTTCGTTAGCCCATCCAGCGTCACCCAGGACTCGGCAACCGACGACTTCATCGTGAGTGATTGGAATAGTGCAACGCTGTTTCGGGTGACAGCTGCCGGCGTGGTGACTTCCATCGCCTCGGGCCCACCGTTCGTTAGCCCATCCAGCGTCACCCAGGATTCGGCTACCGGCGATTTCATAGTGAGTGATTTCGTCGGTGCGCTATTTCGGGTGACGGCCGTCGGTGAGGTGACGTCCATCACATCGGGCTCTCCGTTCGCGTCTCCGAGAGGTGTCACCCAGGATTCGGCCACTGGCGACTTCATTGTGACTGATGATGGAAACGACACGCTGTTTCGAGTGACAGCCGGTGGCATAGTGACAACCATCCATCGGGCCCACCGTTCGCAGACCCGCGCGGCGTCACGCAGGACTCGGCCACCGGTGACTTCATCGTGAGTGATTGGAGTAGTGCAACGCTGTTTCGGGTGACGGCCGGCGGCGTGGTGACGGCCATCGCCTCGGACCCGCCGTTCTCGCAGCCGACCGGTGTTACCCAGGACGCCTCCACCGGCGACTTCATCGTGATTGATAATCTCAACGACACGCTGTTTCGGATTCGACCTCCAGTTAGCGCCGATTGCAACACCAACGGCATTCCCGACGAGTGTGACACCCTCGGAGACTTCGACGGAGACGGCGTTTTCTCTACCGACGATCTGACCGGTTTCACTGACAATCTGCTCGTCCCAGACTGCACGATCCTGGGCGACTTCGACGGGAATGGGCTGAGTGACGGTCTGGACATTCAGCTAGCCGTTGACTGTTTGATTAGCGGCATCTGTCCATAACATAGGGCGTCAACCGTAACCGTGGCACTCAAGTGGTGATGGCATGCTCGACGGTCTGGACATCGACGCCTTCGTAGACTATCTGTTGACGGACTCGCTGGACCAGTCCTGGACGCTCGCCAGCGTCAGGTCTGCGAGTCCCTGGCAGGCCTCGTTTGATAATGCCACATGCCCCTCGGATTCGACGCGGACGAGGCGGAAGTGCCGGTCTCCGGGGCGGATGCCGAGGGTGACGAAGCACTCCCTCACGCCCAGCCGCTCGACGGCGGCGATCGCGAGGTGGCGGGCGATGAGGGGCCCGGCGCGGTCGACCTTGAAGAAGTCTTTGCCGAACATCGCCCCTCCGCCGATCGGCACGCGGGGGCCGTAGAAGTCCATCACGAGTGTCTTCCAACTTAGACCGATGTCGCCGTAGGGGGCCTGTGTGTCGTGTGGTGTTTCCACTGCCGAACAGGCATGGCTTCAGCCGGGCATATACTGAATCGTCGTGTGGGTGTCACGACCGTCCCCGATCGATCATGCCTTTCTCCTATATCCCAGGGTACTTTTCTGGATCGACCGCATAGGCCGCGATGGCCCTTCTCCTCGCTGTCCAGATTCCACCGGCGGCACCACACCCGCGAAAACCGCGCTTCAGAGCTTGAAACGCTTCTTCGCCCAGTTCTTTCAGTCTGTCGGAAATAGTTCCGGCATCCGCGTCGCCACACCCGGCCAAGTACCGCATCAAGTCCTGTTGGCGATTGACACCCAGCCATTCCAGGAATGCTTGATCCTCATGCGCAAACTTGATCCCGGAGGGCAGGTTATGCGGCAGCGGGGATGCACGATTCCAGGCCTTCAGCAACCCGAGCGCAATCGGGCCAATCGGAGGCGGCGGGAAATGCGTGGCGTGGATCAGATATCCGGGCGGGATGAGGTCGCCATATTCTTCGATCAACCCGGAAAAATCCCGGACCACCGCCGGCTCCCCCATTCTTTGCCGCTCTTTCTCCTGTTCCATACGCGCAAGCCGCCTCTTGTCTCGCTCTCTTTCTCTTGCAGCTTCTTCCGCCCCCTGTATGGCAGCGAGTCGATCCATGGCCTTCCTGGCCTGAAGAGATCGATAGGAATCATCGAAGAAGTTGAGCCGCCGGACGCGCTTTCTCAGTTTCTTAAGAGCCTCCGTCAAGTTTTGCCGTGTGACCGGGCACTCATAAAAACTTGAGTCAGGGCCATCCCTGGGTTCGTCGGCGTAATGTGCGTGACACGCCTCCAGGGTATCATCCACCGAGCTGAACTCCGCTATGAGGCTTGTAGTCTCATGACCTGTCCTGCCCGAAAAGTAGCTCGGATAATATGCGCGCGACATACATCGCCAGGCCTTGTCGGATGTTAACTGGACCCAGTACTCGATCCGCCTTGTTGGTCGCCAGGCAGGGCCACCCATAAAATTGCTGACATAGTGCCGGGTGAAGGCGACGTTCACGAGCTCGGCATTCGGGAGAAGACGCCGAATGACCGGTAGATACTTGCCGGAAACATCAAATCCGCAGACGCGTAGCATACGCATCAGATTGCCACAGCCGATGTATCCGTCACGAATGCCTTGCCGGATGTTAGCCATCGGTGCCGGTTTCGACTTGTAGTATTCGGGCCACCCTGGGGGATAAACCCATTCGTTGCCGTTCGACTTCAGTTGCAGCGACCACAGGAACGGGTTTGCGTATGAGAGCCTGATCGGAACTCCGTCGTCATACGTTGTTTCTACCAGTATCTCTAATGTATTTTCTGACATGGGTTTGTCCAATAGATCATTCTTGTTCGTGGCCATCCACAACTGAATGGGAAGAGCCGACGGGCGATTCATCATGTCTGCTCTGGTGCGGCGTCCTGTTCATCCCATTCGAACGGAACCAATTACATCTCCCGGTTATCGCCCTGACCCGGAAAAGATCACATCGAATTCAATTCAAGGGCCGTGACTATGCGGTGGAGACTCTTGTTGCGGCCCAACTTGCGCGCATCGCATCGTTCAAGACCATCGCTCGCAGTAGGCCGGATCGATGCTCGATGTTGGGCAGGAATGTAATGTGTGTCAGGCCGTTGGGTCCGGAACACCAGGATCCGAGCCCGTGGAAACCCGTGAATTCTCGGTTTTCAGCGAGATTCAGTTCATTAGCGAACCTTGCTCCAAGCCTGGAAACGGGAAGAGTCAGGCGGATCAGGCAACCACTTCCGAGCCCCGGATGTTTTTCCAGGTTGCTGGCCGTCAACAAGCTGGTCGTATTCGGCCTGGGGTCTGATATGCATGCCTTTTGCTTGAGTCCGACTTGTGAGAATGGAAGTTCTGCGGTCATGCCATCCGCCCCATATGTTGAATTCACAGAACGTTTCCGTAAGGCCTCAGCGGCCTCTTTGAAGTCGCTCATTCCGTACGGTGGATCGTCTTTGCCGTAGGGTACATAGATGTCCTCGAGCACGTTGAGCATGTCGTCCGGCCTCGCTCGCCTGCCACTGATCGGATGTTCGGAAAATGCGGGGGAACCGCTCAGGGCTCTCGTCAATCCGGCGGCGATCTTGGCTTCCGCCTCGGCAGCCTGCATGGCAACCGCGTGGCAGAAGAGATTAGACACCCATTCGCTGTTGTCGTTGTGCAAGCATGCCGAAGTCATCAGCTTGATCTGCCTTTCTTCAGGATCGAGCACAAGCGCATTGAACACCGCTCCTGTGTTCAGGAGCATGACGCGATCGAGCGATTGAGCGGACACGTCGACATCCATTGCAATATCTGTCTCAGCCCGCAGAAACCACACCTTCATGCCATCGATGGTTCCGGCATCCTCTGCCCACACGCATTGACGAAGCTGATGCCCCCACCAACTGAATGTACTTCCGTCACGAATGCTCCATTCGGGATCGATCTGCATCTCTGTATATATGTAGTCAATTGCTGAGCGTACAATAGTGTCATCGTTTAGTGCGGTCATAGCGCGTTCCTCCTATCAATCAGTTTTCTTGCGACAACCTGTTTCACCTATTCTTCTATCTGAGTCATTATGCTCAGGTATCCCCAAGACATAGCTCGTGTACCACTCTTCATGGCTCTTTGCCGATCCAGATCTTTCATTGGTATGATCAAGTGTGGAACGATATGCCTCGATGATTGAATCCCTGAATTCTTTGTCCCAATAGAAGAGCGCATGATGTCGGCAGAAAGACCGATTCTTATAGGCAAATTCTGCCGTCATCGGGCACCCGCCCCAATCACATATTTGATTCATGTCACATCTCACTTTCCCGTTC
>CAYXGR010000053.1:0-12810 GCA_964464525.1 uncultured Planctomycetaceae bacterium | reverse complement strand
TCCGCATTCTTGACCAGCTTGTCACGCAGCGCGGCCGAGACATCAATATCCAGCGTATTGGCAAAGGCAATCGCATAACAGACGATGTCCGCCAGCTCTTCGCGGACCTGTTCAAGATTCTCTGGATTGTGACGAATATCTCTGGCCTTCTCGAGATCCAGCCACTGGAAGTGTTCCATCAGCTCCGCCGCCTCGATGGCGATCGACATCGACAGGTTTTTCGGGCTGTGGAACTGTGACCAGTCCCGTTCATCCACGAACGCCTTCACCCATCCGCGCATCTCCCCGACCGTCGTCGTCTCATCCGGCATCGCACACCTCCTGTTTTTGCCTATGGTGAGTGGATTGTTGGCGCTCGGTGGGAAGATTGCAACGCCCAGCCGGAAAACCGGTTCACTTGGGTGCCACTGTGATCGGGGAGCATGGTTCGATTGTGATTGTTCGTGATTCTGTAAATAGTGGGTGTTAGAAAGGCGGCACGGGCTGAAGCCCGTGGCTCATTGGGATTCGCACCGATTGAAAACCGGTGCCACAGCCTGGAATGTGATTGCGCGCTTGGGGGTTATCTTCGCCGCTTGCGGGATTCGGCCCCCTCTTCCTTGGCCCGCATGACGTCGATCCGCTGTCGCAGGACCGCCGCGTCTTCGTAGCGCTCGGATTCGACAGCCTTCTCCAGTTCCGCCTCCAGCCGCTGTATGGGATCGGCCGGCATTCGGGCAAGAATCTCCTGCCGAAGCGATAGCAGAATGGTAGCCTCGGTTGATTCCTCGATCGCGTCTTCGTAGCTGTTCTCGGCGAGTATCTCGCCGATCATCCGAAGACCCGCCTCGACCCGTGCCAGGGCCGTCTTGAATCGGCCTTGCCGCAGGACCAGGTGTACCTGTGCCCGGGTGTTCATCATAATCAGATAGGCCCGATATTGCTCCAGGGCAAGTCGATCCGCCTCGGTCGAGCCGTACTTCCGACAGATGTCCAGAACCCCCAGATTGCGAGCGGTGTCACGCTCGACCCCTTCGAAGTCCTCGAGTACGAACTCCGCGAGGTAGCGATGGTAGAATTGAATTGCCTCTTCGCGCAACGACTGGCATTCATCCGACGATAGCTCGAATCCCAGTTCCGTCCCGTTAACCTTCTTGTGTTTTTCCAACTGAGATGTGTGATAGTCCAGGAGTGAATCGGCGTCGAAGGGCCGCAAGCCGTCCGGGCGACCGGTTGTCTCCATCTGGAGAATGCCGAGATCAAGCCGCATCTGGATCTTGACGGCGCCGTCGTCCCCGGAAATTTTGCGCACCGTGATCTGGCCGGGTTCGTAATCCCAACCTGTTACGATTCGGCGTAGGTCGTACGAGGCCATCCGTGTGACTCCTTGTGCGTCTGTGCATCCATTCAATTATAAGCCACCCAATTCATCGGTGCCGTGGCGATCCCAGTGTTGCTATCGCGGTCGGAGGGCCGTTTGTTTGTCAAGTGCCGATAAAGTCCGTCCCTTACCCTGCGTAAGCGGTTCGGCTCTGAAATTCCGGACGTGAAAAAAAATCAATCACGGATGCCAAGGTCCACCGCCGCACTGCGAAGATATCGGTCCATGACCGATTTCCGGGCACTTCCTGCGCTCTGGAATAAGTCTGGATTCTGCCAGCCCATGCATGGAGGGTTATTTTTCTGCATCCATCAAGTGCCGCGTGATCCGTTCCGCGGCCAGTCGATGCGCGATCTCGTTGGGGTGCTGATCCGTCGGATGCACCCACAACGACTCGGCCCGCCGCCCACGATAGGTGTCCAGCAGGTCGATGTGCTCGATCTCATAATCTCGACATGCGTTCGCAATGAGTATGTGAAGATCCTCGAAGGGATACGCTCCGTCCAGTTCCCACAGGATGGGGAATACGACAACCACAAATCGGAAGCCATCTTCCCGCGAAATCCGTTCCATGCCGTGCAGGGCCGCTTTGCAATCCTCCCAACCCGAGGATGCGAATCCTGCCCGTGTTGTGGCGAAGTATTCAGTCTGGAGGAGTGTAGCCGCTCGTCGTCGTTCGACGATCTCCCAAACCCGTGAGAATGCCGAAAGACCCGACGGTTCCCATGCACTCGTCAGTGCCTCGTTTTGTCGGATCGTCTCCTCGGCACGGGTTGCGTCATTCAGAAAAAAGCCCAGCGTCACGACATCAGGCTTGAAGTTGGCGCATTGCAACAGATAAAACGCGATTTCGTCGAGGGTGCCATACCCCTGAACCCCCGCGTTGATAACCTCCACATGCCGACTCGGGAACGAGGCAGACAGGGCCCTCTCCAGCCGCGCCGGATAGGTATCTTCAGTCCGAACCCCCTCGCCAAATGTGATCGAATCACCCAGGCATACGACTCGAAAGTGATCGGGTAATGTCTCCTCCGACCAGTCAGGCCCGCGCATCCCTTGTCGATTGATCCGATAGGTCACGCGACCCGATTCACCGAAATAACCCCGCAGGTCTCCCGAAGGATCGTACACCGAAGAGAAGACCGAGTCGGGCCGGTAGGCGAGGGGACCGTTGGGAATCCGAACGAATGGAACTCCGGAGCCCGGCTTGAATTGCCTGGGTGCATAGACCGGTGGGCCGAGCGCGAATACGCGTACGATCCCCTCCGCGAGAAGAGAGGCGAGCAGCAGGCCGCCGAAAACTGCAATCACTCGCCATTGCCATCGGCCGGGGTGGCCGGGCTGTGACGTCAAATCCTCGGCGGATGGAGTGATCGATTCGGGATCGTGTGACATTGGGATAATCGCGGGGCCGTCACGGACGGCACATGCAGGCGTTTCGCTCGTCCTATCAAGGGGACTCAGATAGCTCCTTCGGTGAGATCAATCTTCCTTTGCGCCGTCGTCTCGTTCTCTTCCGGCAGTGATGGGGGCAAAATCACTGTAAACACCGAGCCTTCCCCCACTTCGCTTTCAACCTGAAGCGAACCACCCAGCCGATCGACCAGTTCGCGGCTGATCGCCAGCCCAAGCCCCGTTCCACTATGCTCGCGCGTCATTGAACCATCAAGCTGGCGAAACTTCTCAAACACTCCGGACAGTTCTTCCTCGGGAATGCCGATTCCCGTGTCACGTACCTGGATGCGCAGGTGATCGTCATCCGTCGTCGTCAGCTTCATTTCGACCAATCCGCCCTCCGGGGTGAATTTCACTGCGTTCGACAGGAGGTTATACAATATCTGTTGGATCCGACCGGTATCCGACAGAATCGTCGGACACACTTCCGGAATCGATGCCACGAGTTGAAGGCTTTTCTTGTCCGCCAATGGCCGCATCAAATCCATCAGATTCCGAAGCATATCCGGCATATTGACCGGCGCGGGATGGAGCTCGAGCTTGCCCGCCTCGATCTTGGCCAGATCCAACAGGTCATTGATCAGGCCGAGCAACATGCGGCCGCTCGACATGATATTTTCGGTATAGCGCAACTTTCTGCCACCTTCGGCACTCGCCGCCTCGCGAAGCAACTCGGCGAAGCCGATGATCGATGCCAAGGGTGTTCGCAGTTCGTGACTCACGTTCGACATGAACTGGCTCTTTATTTTGTCCGCCTCATACAGTGCCACGTTTCGCTCGGCCAGTTCAGCCATCTTCACATCCAGGCTTGTGTTGATGCGGCGAAGCTCGTTCTCCGACGCCTGAAGGTGCGAGAGCATCGCGTTAAACGCGCGGGATAACTCCTCGAATTCATCTCCCGTGGCGATATTGCTACGCACACCGTGCTTACCCTGCGATACATTCTCGGCGACTTTTGTCAGGCTGCGGACCGGCGAAAGGATCAGTTTGTGGGTGATCAGATAAAACACCAGAATCGCCAAAATCCCCGCCAGGGCCCCCGCCATGAGACTCAAACCCAGGTTGATCAGGAAGGCCATTCGCGCCCGCGGCGCGGCATATTCCACAACCACCACCCCTAATAACGAACCAGGCGGATTCTTTCCACCGGTGGATCGCACCGGAAACACCATCTGATATATCTGGATGCCATTATTCACTTGAGTTAGAGCGGATGACTCGGTCAGGCTGGGATCGGCTGCGAGGATCTCGATGGCCTGTTTGACATAATCTTCTTCGTGATCAGGGGCGATCGGATCAACCGGGTCTGATAATTGGATCAGCCGTGGTGCGGGTCCACTCAGCCCCAGGCGTACGGAGGCAGAGGCCCACCAGGACTCGAGGACCATTCGTTTCTGGTCCCAATTACCGGCCCCCAAATCACTTCGGACGAGCGCCATTCGTCCGATCAAGCGTGTCTGTTGAATGTGGTTCTCGTGAACCAGATCCCGCATCCGTAGCCAGGGAACGAAAAGGGTCGCCGAAACGATCAACAATACGGCCAACCCGAACAGCAGGCGGCACTTGGCGGCCAGTGAAATGGCTAAAAATGATATACGAGCCATCAGCGGGGCGACTCCAGGATCCTATATGTCATCAATTTCCTACAACGGCTCTGATAGCCTACCTCATTCATCAGAAACAAATACGAGTCACCGTAGTGTATTGACCTCCCTTGATTATGCCGATATCATAACACGCTAACTGGGTTAAAGTTGGAATCATTCGCATGCGCAGCATCCAATTCGGCATCCTTGTGATTTTTCTCGGTTTGCTGATGCCGGGTCCGCTCGGCGCCCAGATCAGGCAGCGCGGCCGTCCCAACCAGATTCGCAAGCCGCTCCCTCAGCGACGTGATACAAAACCACTCAGGCGGGCCACCACCCCGCGTACCAGGCGAATTCGACGAAATCAACAGCGATCCAGCCAGTTCCAGCTTGAAAGTATACTGAACAGATCCCACCGCCAATTTCTCAGGCCTTCAGATGCTTCCTCGAATCCCATTCGGCGTCTCCTCATAAGGCGCAATCTGCTCAAAAGTCGCTCCATCCTGGCCGAACGAACCGCCGAGCGGGTCGGCCGCAAAGATTATATCCGTAACGAGGAAGGCCGATGGCGGGGCGGTTTGCCAGGGGCCGTCGATCCCAAGTCGGCTATGTCGCGTGTCCGTCGGATGGAGTCAAACGATTCCCAATACATCTCGGTCCTCACCCAGCGCATCTCAAAAAAGTCCGATGCATATTTCGAACTGGGCGCGGTTTATTTCCGCAATGGCAAGTACCTCAAGTCACGGGAATACTTCAAACTCGTCCACCAACTGGAGGGTGATCAGCCGAGAGCCTATGTGGCCGATGTGCTCGCATCCTACGAACTGAAAGACCTCAACACGACCTTGACAAGCCTGATCTACGCGATCGAGCGTGCGGAATCCCTCGATTCGCTCAAACTGGACCGAAAACAGTTTTACCCCTCCGATCTGAGATTCCAACAAGTTGTGGACTCCGTGGTCATCCTGGCCAAATCCGCGAACAGCGCCCGAAAAACCGCCTTGTTGCTGGCCTTCTATGCATGGCTCAACGGGGATTACAACACAGGCATTACCGCTACTAACGACTTTATTCGGATTCTCGAAAAGGATGAGGACACGGCACGCAGTGGCAGCAGACTGTTAACGCTCGTGAAGCGTTTCCGAAGTTTTCTGATCGAAGCTCGGGATGCTCCGCCCGCTTCCGCGACGGGTGGATGACTAAGCTGAGAATCGATGAGGGAGGGGGGGGATAGATGGCGCGCATCCTAAGACCTGTACGAACCAATTCCCTATCCTCCTCTGACTGGACTCCCCCGGCGTATGCGCCGATGAAGGAATCGGATCGTTTTGTCAATCTATAAACGATATAGCCAAGACAACAGGCGTTCATGACGGTGCCCGAACAAACATCAAAAATGATGACACTCAGGAGCCTCTCGCGGTATCGCGGCCTGATTTCCTGTCTGGTCCACATCACCCTCTTCGCAGTCGCTTTTTTCTGCGCGTTTGGGCTTTACTATAATTTCAAGCAATTCGAGCGATGGTTTTTTCCCTACTATCTTCCGCTGCTGCCCGTCGTCGTTGCGTTAAAGACACTAGTATTCTGGAGAATGAAGCTCTTCCGGGGCACTTGGCGCTATGTTGGGATGCGCGATCTCTGGTCTATCTGCATGGCCACCCATGTCAGCACCTTCTTCTTCGTCGTCTACTATTTCGCCCTGGCGAACCTCAGACCCGACTTTCTCGAACATCCGAAATATCAATTCCCCCAGTCGGTTTTCCTACTCGACTGGGGAACAACTATCGGCGTGATCTGCGGTGCACGCCTCTTCGTTCGGCTCCTTCATGAGGAAATTCTCGGCCGCGTCCACGCCACCGGGCGACTTCAATGCATCATCATCGGCGCGGGCGACACGGGCGAGGCCTTGCTTCGAGAGATTCTCCGAATGCGCGTGGAGCGTTACACCGTTGTGGGCTATCTCGACGACGATCCCACAAAAATCGGTACCCAAATACATGGCGTGACCGTTCTCGACAAACTGGTCGAGGCCCGTTCTCTCTGCGAACGCTATTCAATCGATGAATTGTTCTTCGCCATCCCCAGCGCGCCACAGAAGGTTCTCCGCGGAATCGTCGAACAGTGCCATGGACTGAACGTTCGCTTCCGTATTATCCCTGCGATGGAGGCGGTCATCGACGGTCGCCTGACAGTCTCCCAGATCCGCGACGTCGATATCAAGGATCTTCTCGGCCGCGAGCAGGTCCGGCTCGACGAACATAAGATCAGCGAATACATCCGAGATGAAATCGTCATCGTAACCGGCGCGGGGGGCTCCATCGGTTCCGAACTCTGCCGGCAGATCGCCCGCTACCGCCCCGCCCGGCTGCTGCTCGTCGAACAGGCCGAAAACAATTTGTTTGAAATTGACGCGGATTTGAAGAAGCACTTTCCAGAGGTGCCCCGCGTATGCTACGTCGCCGACATCTGCGACGCGAAGCGGGTCGATCATATCCTGGAAACGCATCATCCAGCCCTGATCTTCCACGCCGCCGCCCACAAACACGTGCCCATGATGGAGATTAATGTCGGCGAGGCCGTGAAGAACAACATTCTAGGCACGAAAACCATCGCCGACGCCGCCAAGAAGCACGAGGTGCGTCGCTTCGTCATGATCTCCACCGACAAGGCGGTCAATCCGACGTCGGTCATGGGCTGCTCCAAACGCGTCGCCGAAATGTACACCCAACAACTGCGTCAGGGTGGCGTCACCCAGTTCATGACCGTCCGCTTCGGGAATGTCCTCGGCTCAAGCGGGTCCGTCGTGCCCATTTTCCAGAAGCAGATCGCCGCCGGCGGACCAGTCACCGTCACCGATCCGAAGATGACCCGCTATTTCATGACCATCCCCGAGGCCTCACAGCTGGTTCTTCAGGCGGGTGTCATGGGAAATGACGGCGATATCTTCGTCCTCGATATGGGCGAGCCGGTCAAGATTGTGGATCTCGCTCGTGAGATGATTACGCTGAGCGGCCTGACACCGGGCGACGACATCGAGATCCAGTTCTCCGGCGTTCGCCCCGGCGAGAAGCTCTACGAAGAGCTCAGCGTCACCGGCGAAAACATCAGCCCGACCACACACGACAAAATCTATGTCTGGCAAAATAAGAAGGAGGACTGGCCACGGGTCTGCGCTGCCATGGCCGATCTCATCACCCATGCCGACGATCTCAGCCACAACGAGATTCGCCTCCGTCTCACCAAAGTCGTTCCCGAATACAGCCCCGAGTCCCTCGAATCGTCCGCCGCCCGGGACAATGCACAGGGGCAGGCTCCGGCCACCTCACCCGAGCCGGGCCAGACATCCACGGACGTCGGCTCCGTCCCTTTCGGTGGATCATCCATCGCCTGAAATTTCCCCCGAGTGAGACTCGTACCAGACGACCGCCAGAAGACGCTGATGCGTCTCCAGAGGTCGATCCAGATTCGGCGGACATTCTATCCGCCCGTCCGGTTGTTCGATGGCGATGACCTGCGCACCATAGTGACGTCTGAAATCCGCCTCGCGCAACGAGCGGCCCACCGCGTCCATCGGTACCAGCAAGCGCTGGATCATGTCCTGCCCCATCGGTGAAACCCCCATCACCAACTGCTGCAACTGCCCTTCCTGTTCGATCGCCGCCAGTCCGGCATGCTCCCGAAACATCTGCTCCTGGGTTTCGGCGAGATTGTCCCGAATCGCCTGAAAGACCCGCTCCCGGCTCAGCATCCCCAGCCACCGGCTCTCTTTTCCACGCGAGATCACCGGCAGAACGAGATGATTTCCCCGCTTGAACTCCGCCATGGCCTGATACACGTCCAATTCCGGAGAGACGGTTTCCAGACGTTCGGTCATCATGTCCATCGCGATCACGGCATCCGCCAGCTCCGGTTGCTCCATGATCCGCCGAATGTCGGGAACGGAGACAATGCCAAGAAGACGCCCGTCGCGCGCTACGGCAAAGACCGGCCGGGTCCCCGGTGTGATCCGCTTCACCATCTCCTTCAACGGAGTATCGGGTGCGACCGTATCCTCCCACACCGGCTCCATCAGCTGCGAAACCTTCCAGGTCTCCAACATGTGGACGATCGCATCTCCCGCGTGGGCCGGCGACTCCGCCGAGGTCCGCACCTGCTCGCTGTTCAACCCCCAACGCCGCCCGACGACATACGCACTCATGCACACCAGCATCAGCGGCACGATCAGCCCGTAGCTGCCGGTCATTTCTGTTACCATGACGATCGCCGCGAGCGGCGTTCGCATGGCGGCCGCCAGCACTCCCGCCATTCCCACCGGAATCAGCGCCATGCGCAGTCCTTCCGGAAACACCCCCGGATACATCGCCTCGCAGACGGCCCCCAGGAATGCCCCCACGGACCCGCCGATGAACACACTCGGTCCCAGCACTCCACCCGAAGCGCCACTACCTACGGTCAGTGATGTGGCCAGGCACTTGGCCAGAGCTACCGCGCCGAACAGAGCGGCCCAATGCCACCAGCCCATCTCGGCCATCCGCTCCAGGCCACCGAAACCCTCGCCGGTGATCGCGTTACGGATAAAGGCATATCGGCCGTCCATGACTTGAGGCAGGATGCAGGCCAGTCCGCCCGTAGCCAACCCTCCGATGGCGGGCAAGGCCCATCGCGGAAGAGGAATCCGCGGCATGATGTGATGTTCGATCGTACGAAGACATACGCCAAAAAACAGGGCGACCAGGCCGCACAGTGGGCCGAGCAAGGCATAGGGAATCAATTGGCGGGCGTCGGAAAACGTCAGGGCCGTCCCGCCCGGCAACAACGGCTCCATGCTTCCCAGTCCGCCCTGGATCGTCATGAACGTGGTATAGCCCAGAACCGACGCCACGAACGACGGAACCATCGCGTCCGACTCGAACTCTTCTTCGCGATACAGCAGGCTCGTCGCGAACAGCGCCCCGCCGAGCGGGCAGCGGAAAATAGCTCCGACACCCGCGGCGCACCCCGCGACGAGCAGGATTCGACGTTCCTGGGGTGTGAGACCGAACACTCGGCCAATGGCCGAACCGATCCCCGCTCCAAACGCCGCGATCGGCCCTTCGGGTCCCGCCGAACCGCCGCATGAAATCACACCGACGGTGGCGATGCCCTTGATCATTGGCCCCTTCACCGGCAGATTGCCCATGTTTCGATGGAAGGCCCGCGTCAGTGCGTCGGTTCCATGCCCCAACGACTCCGGGCAGAAACGCCACACACAGATGCCGGATATCAGGCCACCCAGCATCGGCAACAGAAGGATCGGCCATGCGAATTGAAAAGTGCCCGTGCCGGACAGGTCATTCGCGATCCGCCCGACGAGCAGCGCCGAACCGTGATGCAGCCCCCATTCCAACACGGACGCCGCCAACCCGCCCAGAATACCAACCCCCACACCCAATCCGAACAGTCGGCTCCATCGCGCCGCCGGCCGCGGTAATCGGCTCAAAATGTGCTCTATAGGTCGCATCACCGGCATCATACGATGATTTTAATCGGCGTGTGTGAAGTGATTCCAGACTGGGGAAGCACGACTGCTCGATACTCAAACATATTCGAGGAAGTTGGCATTAGTGATCGCTTGATGATTCAATCCCCCGGGTTTAATGTTAGAATCCCTCACGCGATCAGCCGGCGGGCACAAGGAGACAATCATGAATTCACTGTACGCGTTCACCCTTCTATCTATCACCGTTTCCGGTGCTCAAGCCACGTCGCCGGCAACAAACTCTGTCGGGCTGTCCAAACCGCGCCGACCCGTCTCCACCTACTCGATCGTCGCCCGCGATTCCAAGACCGGCGAAATCGGCGTCGCGGTCCAGTCGCATTGGTTCTCCGTCGGCGCCGTGGTGCCGTGGGCCGAGGCCGGTGTCGGAGCCGTCGCCACGCAATCGCTGGTCGACCCGTCCTACGGGCCGCTCGGTCTCGAATTCATGCGGGCCGGTCGCGCCGCGCCCGACGCCTTGAAGGCCCTCGTCGCGGGCGATCCCGGTCGCGACGTCCGTCAAGTTGCGATGATCGACGCCAAGGGTCGCGTGGCAGCTCATACAGGGGAGAAATGTATCCAGCCCGCTGGTCACGTCGTCGACACCGACGCCCATTTTTCGGTTCAGGCCAACCTGATGTCGAATGAGACAATATGGCCGGCGATGGCCAAGGCCTATCGAGAGGCCGAGGGCGATCTCGCCGATCGGATGATCGCCGCGCTCGAGGCCGCCCAGGCCGCCGGTGGAGACATCCGGGGCCGGCAGTCCGCCGCCCTGCTGATCGTTTCCGGTCAATCGACAGGCAAGCCGTGGGTCGATCGCCGGTTCGACCTCCGCGTCGAGGACCACCCCCATCCCGTGCAGGAACTCAAACGCCTCGTCCTGCTGCAACGTGCTTACCTGCACATGAACGAAGGCGATCTGGCGATCGAGCACAAGGACTTCGCTGCGGCAAACCGGGAATACACCGCCGCCGAAAAGCTGGCCCCGCACCTCGTGGAAATCCCCTTCTGGCGGGCCGTCACTCTCGCGAGTAATGGTCGGATCGAGGAGGCGTTGCCCATCTTCAAAAGCGTCTTCAATCGCGAGCGCGTCTGGGTAGAGCTCGTCCCCCGACTGGTACGATCGGAATTGCTGCCCAACGATCCGAAGATGATCAGGCAGATCACCGCCCAGGCGCCCTCGAAGTAGCCTCCCCCGCACATGTCTACAAGTGTGCCACTGCTTCAAGCAGTGCAAAACGCAAAAGTCCCACTGCATCAAACGGTGCGTCAAACAATTGTCAATTCACCATTCGTCGGGTGCCATGCTTACACGGCACAGCCTCATCGTGACGGGTAAGCATGCGAAACGCCCACCCCTCACACCCAATCCATAATAATGTTCATGCTTTCTTTGTTTTTGTTGTAGTTGTTTTTGTTTTATTGTTATTTTGACTTTTTGACTTTTCGACTTTTCGACGTTTCGCCGTTTTCCTCCCTCCCCGCGCCGCCCATCCGATGTTGACCACCGTAGCAACCAGGATCAGCGTACACCCCCCCATCGACCACGGTCCGGGCAATTCGCCATGAATGAAAAACGTCCAGATCGGATTGATCACCGGTTCGATCAACAACAGCGTCGCCGCCGTCAACGCCGGGACATGGGCGATCCCCCTGGTCATCAACACGTAGGCCAATCCAATTTGAAACACACCGAGAAAGGCAACCAGCGCCCAGTCGTTCACAGTCCCCGTCGGTACCGGCCACGCCAAGGGCAGGCAGACCAGGAACGCGACCAGATTCCCGATTGCCACTGCGGAGATCGCGTTAGATCCCCCGCCGGTCTTTCGGCCCAGCCAGCGCATACCCATGATCGTCAGTGCCCAGGTGATGCCCGCGACGGCGGCGAGGATGTTCCCCGCCAGCGGGTTCGTCGCCGTTTCCCGCGGCGGCTCGGTACCGATAAAAAACAGCACCAGCCCCGTCGCCACTATCCCCATAAACACCCCGTCGCGCAGGCGAATCGACTCCCGGAGCAGCAGCGGGCTGAACAGCAGCACATAGAGCGGAGCGGTATCCTGTAGGAAGATTGTGTTGGCCGAGGTCGTGAGCTTGTTGGCAAGGACGAAGAGGATCATCGTCGCGGAATAGGCCATCCCGACCGCCGCACTCCGCCGGGACCAGCCCCGCCGTGCCGACGGGAGCACCACGAGAACCGCCAACGCCGCCAGCCCCGAACGAAACCCCGCGATCTGCCAGCTCGAAAACGAACACGCCTTGATCGCCGCCCCCCCGGTCGAAAACAGAACCGCCGCGGCGATAATCTGAAGTTGTCCCAGCCCCTGTCTCCGCATATCAGATCAGTAGGGTGGGCACCGCCCACCATCGCCTCTATTCGCGATTCACTGTTCGTTGGGTGCCATGCTTACACGGCACAGCCTCATCGTGACGGGTAAGCATGCGAAACGCCCACCCCTCACTTCCAATCCATTATGACATCCCTACTTTGATTGTTTTTTTGTTGTTGTTGTTATTTTGACTTTTTGACGTTTCGACGTTTTCTCCCACTATTCGCCATTCATTTCCTCCAACAGCGCCACCGCCCGCCGCAGATGCGGGATCACAATCGACCCACCCACAATAAGCCCCACATTGAAGATCTCCATGAGTTGCTCATCCGTCGCCCCAAGTTCCTTGCAGCGAATGACGTGATACGCGATACAATCGTCGCACCGCAGCACCAGCGACGCCGACAGACCGGCAAACTCCTTACTCAGCGTATCGACCGCCCCAGTCTCATAAGCCTTCCCGTCAAGCGTAAAGAACCGGTTGATATTCAGATTCCCCGCCGCCAGAATCCGCTCATTCATCTTCTCCCGAAACGCGCGAAACTCTTCCAGACGCTTTGACAT
>CAYXGR010000052.1:10014-12986 GCA_964464525.1 uncultured Planctomycetaceae bacterium | reverse complement strand
GATCGCGTCTTGACAGTGCCACCCGGCGCACGATCAACGGATGGGGCTGGAGGTCCAGCCTACGCCCATTACCCCGCTCAATCGTCGGCCCTCAATCATAAATCCCATGATGGACGGGCTTTGTAATCCTCAAGATAATTGTGAGGGCCTCCCGATATCCTGTCTGTGCGCGAACGGCCTGCGTACATCGTGAAATAACACATCCCGCGATGGGGTGCATGACATTCTATGCGGAACCAATTCGGAGCCTTGGCGTGTCAGCGTGGGGCTCTTCCTGGAGCGGGCTGTTGATCATCAGCCCTACTCGCTTGCGTTCGGGGCTCGGATTGGATGCACGCTCTGGGTGATCTGGGCATACAGTCGCTGATCCGCGAGATCAACGGATGGTGCTGGTGGCTCATCCTCTGCCTTGGATCGCCACTGCCAAGTCACGATCCTTGGGGATCGTGTCTTGACAGTGCCACCCGGGCCGCTTGTGATACGGCGGCGTAAGCGGGTAGGATTCGCCGGGGAGACTCAGGGGGGACTTCTTACGGAACCGACGACACATGGAGGTGGGCCCCGCATGTCCGAAAGCGTTTCTTCACTCTCGAAATCGAGCCTTCGATCCACGGATTCGCGGGAGGATGTTCGTTCCTCTACTCATGAGCGCCATCGGCAACACTGGACCAGCCCGTATGCCGCGAAACGGATCCACATGATCGGCATCGGCGGCTGTGGGATGAGCGCGCTGGGGGGCGTATTGCTGCGCTGTGGGGCCATCGTGAGCGGCTCGGATGGGGTTCAATTCAAGGGCGCGGCGCGGCTGGAGGAAATGGGGGCGGTCATTCGCTACGGACAGGCCCCGGTCAATATTCAGCCGGGCTGCGATCTGGTTGTCTATTCCGCGGCCATCGGGCAGGACAATCCGGAGTTAATGGAGGCGCGTAGGCGGGGGGTGGAGTGCCTGCGATACGCGGAGATGCTGGGCCAGGTCATGCGGCTGCGAAACGGTGTCGCCATCGCCGGGACGCATGGCAAGAGCACCACAACGGCGATGCTGGCGTACATCCTGCGGCGCGCAAAGGTCGATCCCACGTTCGTCGTCGGTGCCCATGTTCAGCAGTTGGACGGCAGTTCCGCCGTCGGCGATGGACCCGATTTCGTGGTCGAGGCGTGCGAATACGATCGATCCTTTCTCCGTCTGGAACCTCGTTGCGCGGCGGTGCTCAATATCGAGGAGGATCACCTCGATTTTTACGACGGGATCGATGCCATTGTGGAGGCATTTCAGTCATTTATAGCGATGATTCCCCAGGAAGGGCTGCTGGTCGCCAACGGTGAGGATCGGAGGGTCACGCGTGCCATGCGGGATGCCCGTGCCCGCATCGAGACCTTCGGGGAGGGGGAGGATATGACCTGGCGGGCCGTGAATATCGATCATGATCGAGGCTGCTATCGGTTTGATATCCAGTACCACGGGGAGTTGTTCCTCCGCGCGAATCTGGCGAAGCTGCCGGGCCGGCATCAGGTTTTCAACGCCCTGGTGGCGACGGCCCTTTCGCGACAGATGGGGATCGAGGCCGAGGCCATTGCCGAAGCCCTGTCGGAATTCGCCGGTGCCGAACGCCGCCTGACGGTGCGGGGCGAGATCGGAGGCATCGCCCTGATCGACGACTACGCCCATCATCCCACCGAGATTCAGGTTTCGCTCCGGGCCATCCGTGAACACTATCCCGATAGGCGACTTTGGGTGATCTTTCAGCCGCACCAACACTCTCGGACGCGGTTTTTGTTGGACGATTTCGCGCGAAGCTTCGGACTCGCGGACCATCTGCTGGTGCCGGACATTTATTTCGTTCGAGATTCGGAGGCGGTTCGGGATGCCATATGCAGTGAAAACCTGGTCGAACGGGTATGGGCCAACGGGGGCGATGCGCTGTATCTTCCCGAACACGAAGCTATCGTTCGACACATTGAACAACATGCCTGTGAAGGCGACGTGGTATTAACCATGGGGGCGGGGGATGTCTGGAAGATCGCGGATGAACTGGCTCGACGACTTGCCTGAGGGTGTCTGCCGGCGCGATGTGCCGCTCGGTCCGCTGACGTGGTTTCAGATCGGGGGGCCTGCCGACTATCTCGTAGAACCCCGGAATGATGGGGAACTGGCGGACGTCGTTCGCCGATGCCGCGACACCGACACGCCGCTTCGGGTGCTGGGGCTGGGGGCGAACGTGCTCGTTCCCGACGAAGGGGTCCACGGAGTGGTGGTACGATTGAGCGCACGTGCCTTCACGGAGACACGCTTCGACGGCGAGGTTGTGGTGACCGGGGCGGGGGTGGACATGACCAAGCTCGTGCGAACCTGTGTCCGCCGGGGTCTGGCGGGCGTCGAACCCCTGGCGGGGATTCCCGGGACAGTGGGGGGCGGGATCAGCATGAACTGCGGCGGGCGGTTTGGCGATATTTCCACGGCAGTCTCCGACATTCAAACGATCGACTCCGACGGCCGGTCGCATCGGCGCGGTCGGGAGGATCTGCATTTCGGCTATCGATCTTGCACGCTGGGGAAAGACTGGGTGACGAGCGCGGCCTTTCGACTGAAGCGAACGGATCCAGAAACGCTGAGTAACCGGTTTCGCGAGATCCTGGCATACAAACAGGCGTCACAACCGGCCCTTGGGGTGCAAAGCGTCGGATGTATCTTTCAGAATCCGAACGGTCATTCGGCGGGGCAGTTGATCGACCGGGCGGGGCTGAAGGGATTTCGAATGGGCAGCGCGTCTGTCTCCGAGCGGCACGCGAATTTCGCGATCGCGGATCGAGGCGGCCGGGCATCGGATGTGCGGAATCTGATTCGCACGATTACTGATCGGGTGTTCGATGAGTCGGGCATCCGCCTGGATCCGGAAGTGAAGATCTGGTAGCAGGGGGAAGCGCAGCCACTTTTCGCACGCGTTAGAGGATTGTCATGGCGTTGACACAATCAC
>CAYXGR010000052.1:0-9914 GCA_964464525.1 uncultured Planctomycetaceae bacterium | reverse complement strand
AGCGCAGCCACTTTTCGCACGCGTTAGAGGATTGTCATGGCGTTGACACAATCACAGTCTGATCTGGGCGGATGGGCGACACACGCGACGGAGCGGAAGCTGGCGATCACGGTGCTTTCCGGCGGACCAAGCCGGGAACGGGAGATCAGTCTGCAAAGCGGCCGGGCGGTCGCCGAGGCACTGAAATCGCTGGGCCACACCATTCACGTCGAGGACATTGCCCCGGACCACCTTGCCGCCTTGGATCGGAATGTGGACTGCGTCTTCATTGCCCTGCATGGGACATTTGGCGAGGACGGTCAGGTACAGGCGATCCTGGAGCAGCGCGGCCTGTGCTATTGCGGGACGGGATCGGCAGCCTGCGGGTTGGCGATGGACAAGGCCCGGGCCAAGGCAAGATTTGCCGAACTGGGTCTGCCGACGCCGGGTTTCACCGTGGCGACACGAGAGAATATGGACGACGCCCTGGGCGGGCGACAATTGCCGGTTGTGGTGAAACCGGTTCAGGAAGGAAGCAGTCTGGCCTGCACGATTGTGCGGGAGACTTCGGGCCTGCGACCGGCAGTTGAGCAGGTCGTGCTGTCCCACGGGGCTTGCCTGATCGAGGACTACATTCCCGGTCGGGAGATTACCGTCGGCATCCTGGGGGAGACCGCCCTGCCGCCGATCGAGATTTGCACGCCTCGCGATTTCTACGATTATGACGCCAAATACGTCGATGATAGAACGGAGTACGTCTTTGACAT
Source organism: uncultured Planctomycetaceae bacterium (assembly GCA_964464525.1). Classification (GTDB taxonomy): domain Bacteria; phylum Planctomycetota; class Phycisphaerae; order UBA1845; family UTPLA1; genus CAYXGR01. The sequence goes on along the minus strand of CAYXGR010000052.1, from coordinate 9,168 downwards.
CGACCTTCCTGAGCGCTTGATGTCGCGGATCGTGGAGATGAGCCTCGCGGCCCACCACGGACTGGGTTGTCGCGATTTTTCGCGGGTGGACTGGCGGGTCGATCCCCGGCGTGGGGAGGCCTATTTGTTGGAAGTGAATGTGATTCCCGGCTTGACGTCGCATTCACTGCTGCCCAAGGCAGCGGCATGGGCGGGGTTGGATATGTCGAAGATGTGCGGGCATATAATTGATCTGGCAATGCGGCGTGGGATTGACGATTGAGGATTAGGTGACCGAGTAGGATTCTCGTCCCTGTACGCTGACCCAGGGCGGCGCTTTGCTCTGCTCTGGGCTGACATGTTGCGGCCCCTTCGGGGCGCCCGGAATATTCAGGTGTGGCGCAGCGGTGGCACGCCGGCTCAAGCGGCATGCTTACCCGCCCCGATAAGGCCGGGGCGTGTAAGCATGGCACCCGGCTTGGGTATACGCTTTCGAGATAAAATATATCCTTGGCTAAAAAGAAGAATAAAACGAAGCGGAAACGCAAGACGGGGGCTGGTGGGTGGGGAGTGTCGCTCCAACCTTTTGAGGTGGCGCGGGATCATCCAAAACTGATCCGTGGGATGGCGATCGTCGCGGCTGTCGGAGTTCTGGTGTATGGCGTGTTCCTGGGGCTTGGCAGGCTGGAGGCCTTCGTCCATGCACAGGCGCGCTACGATCGCCCACTCGCGTTGGAATGGGAGAACCTGCCGGACTGGCTTCAACTCCGAGAGAATCAGCATATCCTGAAGACCCTGACCCGGCGTCTCAACCTGCGCGAATCGGATCGCCAACTGGACGTCCATCTGGCATCTCGATTGGGCACGGCGCTGAGCAATCCGGAAATCGGGTGGGTACGGTCCATCGAACGGATCCTCGTACGGCCCGACGGTGTGGTGTCAGTACGCTGTCTATTTAGGCGTCCGACGGCGTGGGTGCAGTATGAGGATTACTGCTATCTTGTGGATTCGTCCGGCATTCGCCTGCCGGGCCGTTATGAACCCGAGATGTGCGGGCGAAGCCCATTACTGATGATCGACGGTGTGGCCTTGCCGCCGCCGGGGATCGGCCGATTGTGGCCAGGCGCGGATTTGGCCTCGGGTTTGAAGCTGGCGGCACTGATCGTGGATCGACCGTTTCGCCGCCAGGTAAATCAGATCGTGGTAGCGAATCATGACGGTCGTGTGGATAGGAATCACGCTCACCTGGAGATCGCAACAGATCGCCCCGGATCGCGAATCTGGTGGGGACGTCCGCCGGACGAGGAGTACGGAACCGAGGTGCCCGCTGCCCGCAAGATCGCCCTTTTGGAAACACTCTATCAGCAATGGGGACGAATCGATCTGAACCGCGCCTATGTGGATGTGCGCACGCATCCGGACTCTGTCAGCCTGCCCACGGTGATGCAACCCGTGAAACGGCAATGAATTGCATTGTCGGAATGTCGTTTCCTCAAGATGAATCAATGAGTGGAACTGGCTGAGACGTGAGGATCGGGCTATCCTATCGTTGAGATTGATGTAGAAAAGATTCACCCGGGGCTGGGAAAGACGTGGGAGCTATAAAGTTGGCGCTCGCCCCATCGACACGGGGGCCGGGTTTCTCTCGCCGAACAGGATGACCGATCATGTTGGCTCAGGCAGCCGTATCCTCACAGCAGTGGGCCGAGACCGTACGAGAATTGCTGCATTACTATTTGCCGCCGCTGGAGAGCACGCCGGCGGTCAATGTGGGGGGGCTGGTTGCGATCGCGGCCGGCCTGTTTCTGGCTTTCCGCGGGGGGATATACGAGCGATTCATCGTCTGCGCATTTGCCCTGGTCCTGGGGGGTTGGCTGGGCCACCGACTGTCCGATATCGTCAGCGCGCCGGGACCGATCACGATTGCGATCGCCGCTGTCGCGCTCTCCATTATTTCATACAAAACCTACCGATGGTGGCTCGCGGCTGGTTCGGTGGTGGTCCTCTTCAGTCTGGCAATTCTGTTCCAGTTGGGGCGAAGTGATCTTCACAAAAACCTGCTCAGCCTGGTCGAATCGAACGATTCACCGGCGAACAGCCGGGTCACTTTGCCCGATAACGCCCGCGAGCAATTGAGCAACCTGCACGCCAACCATTGGGAAGAGGTGGGCAGGATCAAACACAATGTGCGTTCGGAACTGGCGGAATTCGGCCTGGTCGGCTGGATTGTCCCGGTCGCGGCCGCGATCCTTGGGGGACTCCTGGCCTACTGGATGCTTCGCACGTTTGCCGTGGTCTGGTTGGGGTTTATCGGAGCGGTCGTCGCCGTACTGGGTGGGGTGGTGGTTTTGTGCGCCAATTGGCACACGGTTCGCGATCCCATATTTGCTCAGATGCAGGTGCCTGCCGGTATCGCCCTCGGCATCTGGCTTATTGGCCTCACGCTGCAGGCCAAAGAGGCGCGTTTTCCAAAAAAAAGCGCCAAGCCGACGACAGATGATTCATCCAAATCGTAAACTTCATATCGAGAACATCCACCTTGTAACAAGAGATTTTTTAAGAAGACGCCTATATAAACTGGTTGGAGACCGGCACCGCAGGCCCTTTTGAGATTATTTCCGAAGGTGGAAAGATTCGATAATGCGCTGGTTGGAAACCGGCGGCACGGCGATACTCGCTTTCGTATTCCGGAAGCGAGTTTGGGGGTATTCAATGCAAACGATAAGCACACAAATAGCGACACTGGATCCCGGCTTGGCGATATTATTGATCCTCGCGGGTCTGATTTACGGTCTGTTCGGATGGCGCATGGTTCGATTTCTAGTCGTGCTGGACGCGGTGGTGCTGGCATTGTTGCTGGCGTATGGGCTCTGCGGAAACGAGAACGGGAGTGGTCTCAGCGTGTCCCGATTGCCGATTGCCTTTCCGATCCTGATTGCGTTGCCCTATCTTGCATGGCGTTTTCCCGATCGGGCCATGCTCGGTTTCTTTGGATTGGTCGGATTCTTTTCCACCCAGTTATTTCTGATTGATTTCTCGTTACCCATGGCCACGAGTATCGCCGTTGGGACCGTTGGGGCCGGGTTGGCCATGGCATTGGGGAAAACCCTGTTTGCGCAGACGACCGTCGTGATGACCGGGCTTCACGGAGCTTGGCTGGTCGTGGGGGCCCTGGCGCTCGTGGCGGCCAATTCCGACAACATGATCGGCCAGACATTATCTTCGCTGAACGATAGCTTCTCCCTGCTGTTTCCTGTGGCGGCGGTCGCATTCTCCGTCATCCTGATCACTATTCAGTGGACGGACCTTGACAAGAGTGCGGGGCCGGTATTGGCGGAATAATGGGGAGGAAAACGTCGAAACGTCAAAATAACAACTAAAAATAAAAATAAAAACAAACGAAACACTTTAGCGGAATGCAGTAAATCGGGCCTTTCCTCCAGAATTTCAGATTTGAGATTTCCCGCCATGGATGGCCGCAAACAAGGTTTACGCCAAACGGCTAAAGAGTAACAAACAAACAAAAAAAAATAGCAAATTCTGTTTGTTGGATTGAGGGGTGTGTGATTACATTCTGTCGGTCGCTGTCTCTCTGAGCCTTCGGGCACCTACGAGATCCACGGATCGTTGCCCCAGAAGCGACTCCACATCATGGATAAATTCCGAGTCGGGACGGACGCGCAATTGATGATCGCAGCGGATCAGTGTGGTCAACTCGCCGGGTTTCTGAACCTTGATAAAAAAAGGGCGTTCCCCGGGGTGGGCGGAGCAAATTTCCCGAAGCTGTCGGAACATCGGCGTCTCCTGACCCGACACATGGACCTTGATGATCATCGCTTCCGCCATTTGTGCCGGCCCGTCCTCGATGGAAATAATTTCAGACACTCGAAGCGAGGGGGCTTCCCGTTTGCGATCGACGGCGCCGCGCAGGAACACGATTTCGTCCGGTCGAACGAGCTCGCGATAGGTCTCCAATTCCTCACTGAAGACGACCGCCTCGATTGAGCCGGTCAGGTCCTCGAAGGTAAGCACAGCGAGTTTCGAACCGGCGTTTCGGCCGGTCTTGGTAGTGACGGTCCGGAGGCGGCTGATCATCCCGCCGAGGACAATCTGTGTGCCCTCTGGTAACGCGGCGAGATCGACACAGTCGGCGGTCGCGAACTTTTTCAAGGTCTTCTCATGGGCCCAGAGGGGATGACTTGTCACGTAAAAACCGAGTACCGATTTCTCGTGGGCGAGCATTTCCGACTCGCTCCATTCCTCGGCAGACAGTTTTCCGTGAGCCAAACCGGCCGCATCGTGATCGAGTCCTCCGAACATCGTCATCTGTCCCGAATCGCGATCGCGCTGGACATCGGCCCCCGCGCGAAGGGCCTCATCCAGAACGCCAACCAAGGCCTTGCGCATCGCCCCGGTCGAATCGAAGGCTCCTGCCTTAATAAGGGCCTCGCAGACCCCGCGGTTGACCGCCGCTGGATCGATCCGTTCACAAAATTCGTATAAATCCGAGAAGGGGCCGCCTTTATCACGTGCGTTGACGATATGCTGGACCGCCTTTTCGCCGAGACCTTTGATCGCCGCGAGGCCGAAGCGAAGATAGCCCTTGTTCCCGCCTTCGGGCGTGACTGTGGTGAAGTCCACATCGCTGGTGTTGATGTCCGGCGGCTTCACGTCGATACCCATACGGGTGCATTCCTCGCGGTATTCCACGATCTTGTCGGTGTCGCCCATGTCGTAGGTGAGCACGGCGGCCATGAATTCGAGCTGATAGTGTGCCTTGATGAAAGCCGTTTGAAACGCCACTAACGCATAGCCCGTCGAGTGGGCCTTGTTGAAGGCGTATTCGCCGAAGGGAATGATCTGATTGAAAATCTCTTCCGAGACGGCTTGCTTCACGCCGTGGTGGGCAGCGCCGGCGATAAAGGGTTCGCGCTCCGCCTCAATCAGCGACGTCTTCTTTTTGCTGATCGCCTTCGCCAGCCGGAAGGCCCGCTTCCGTTCGATGCCGCCGAGCTGGTTCACCAGCCGCGCGACCTGCTCCTGGTAGACGATGATGCCGTAGGTTTCGGACAGAACATCATCCATGATCTTGTGGGGGGTGGACCAGCGCTCGCCGTGCTTGCGGGCAATATAGGCGTCGATGTTGATCATCGGGCCGGGACGATAGAGCGCATTGGCGGCGATCAAATCTTCAATCCGATTGGGCCGCATCTTCATCAGGACGCCGCGCATCCCGCCGGACTCGAACTGGAAGACACCCTTCGTCTCGCCGCGTTCGAACAGCCGATACACCTCCTTATCCATCAGGTCGAGGTGTTCGGGATCCAGCGTGATGCCGTGGTTTTTCTTGACCAGCTTGCACGCCAGCGCCAGGACACTGAGGGTCTTCAGGCCGAGAAAGTCCATCTTGAGCAGGCCGATTTTTTCGACCGTGGGTCCGTCGTATTGGGTGATAACCGCGTTGGAGCCGGCGGCCTGATAGAGCGGCAATAAGTCGTCGAGCGGCTGTTCAGCGACGACGACGCCGGCGGCATGGGTGCTGGTGTTTCGAGCCAGCCCCTCGAGCCGCTTGCCGATGTCGATGACACGCCGGACGCGGGCGTCGTTGTCGTAGAGCCGTTGCAGTTCCGGCTCGCGCGTCAGGGCCTTCTCCAGTGTCATCTTCAACTCTTCGGGCACCAGTTTGGCCAGCCGGTCGGCCTCGACGAGCGGGACGCCAAGCACGCGGCAGACATCGCGGATGGCGGCACGGGCCTTGAGGGTGCCGAAGGTGATGATCTGGGCGACGTGACCATACTTCTCGCGCACGTACTGGATGACTTGTTCGCGTCCATGTTGACATATATCAATATCTATATCGGGCATCTCATCACGATCTGGGTCCATAAATCGCTCGAAGTAGAGACCGTAGTGCAGCGGATCGGGCTGAGAGATGTGCAAGCAGTAAGAGACGACCGACGAACAGCCGCTGCCCCGGGCACCGCAGGGGATTCCCTGCTCACGGGCGTAGTGGACGAAATCCCAGGTGATCAGGAAGTAACTGGAAAACCCCTTGCTTTGTATGATTTCGAGTTCATAGTCGATACGCTCACGAATTTCATGCGTCAATTCACCGTAACGCTCGGAGGCGCCCTCGTAGACGAGCTCGCGAAGATAGTCCTCGGGCGCCCGATTCTCCGGCGGGTGATAGACCGGTGTGTAGCGTTTAGTGAAATCGAGCTCGACGTTGCACAGTTCGGCGATCGCCAGTGTGTTGGCCATCGCCTCGGGCCGATCAGGAAACAGCGATGCCATCTCCTCGGTCGATTTCAGGTAAAACTGATCGCCCTCGAACTTGAATCGATCCGTGTCCGTCTGAAGCGATCGCGTGGCGATACAGCAGAGGACGTCATGGGCCTCGACATCCTCATTTGTGAGATAGTGGACGTCATTCGTCGCGATCAGGCCCACGCCGAGACGGGTGGCGATTTCGATCAGCTCCGGGTTGATCATCCGCTGCTCTTCGAGACCGTGATCCTGCAGCTCGATAAAGAACCGCTCGGGCCCGAAGAGTTTCAGGTACCACTCAGCGATTTGTTCGGCGGCGGCGCGGTCGTGGCGAATGAGTGCCTGCGGGATCTCGGCTCCGAGACAGGTACTCGTGCAGATAAGCCCCTCGTGGTGGGCCTCGAGAACCTCCCGGTCGATTCGTGGCTTGTAGTAGAAACCCTCGCGATAGGCGATGGAGGTGAGCTTGAGCAGGTTATGGTAGCCGACGTTGTTCATCGCCAGCAGGAGGAGATGGAAGCTGGCACTTTTGCCCTTGGCGTCCTTGTTGCGTCGGTCGCCGGGGGCGATGTAGGCCTCGAGTCCAATGATCGGCTTGATGCCCGCGTCGAGGGCGGCGCGGTAGAAATCGACTGCCCCGAACATATTGCCATGATCGGTGATGGCGACGGCGGGCTGGCCGAGTTCCTTGGCGCGGCAGACGAGTTCGCCAATGCGATTGGCCCCGTCGAGCAGGCTGTAGTGGGTGTGGCAATGAAGATGGACAAAACCGGGCGTATTCGACTCTGACGTCATTCGCATGCTGCCTCCCTGCAAGAGATGGCGGCATTCTAGCAGGTCGCGATAGGTCTCACAGCCCCAGCCTCCATGGCCTGTGATTTATCCTGTAAAGACATGAATCAAGAGGTGTGGTATATCCCGCTTTGCTGGATATTACTGGATCGTCTCAGGCCGCGCGTTTATAAAGAACCTTCCCTTCGCGCAGTGCTGGATAGATGATACTTCCGATTATATCCCGATACTTTTCCACTTCTTCCAGCGTCACCACGATCACGTCCTTGGGCAGGCCGATGTCAACCAGTTTCAGGTCAATCTCAGCCGCCTGCTTCCGCCTCGACGTCGTGATGCGCATCACCACAAGAAGGTCCACATCGCTGTCCGCATTCTCGGTTCCATTCTCGAAGGAGCCGAAGAGAATGATCTGCTCCGGTCCGAACCCGTCGAAGATCCGGCGAACCATTTCCGTGATCTTCAACTCAATTTGTTTCTGATCTTTCGACGAATTCATGTCATATGATCTTTCAGCTTGCCGGTGTCCCCCTCATGCTCACCCACCCGATGCACTTCACCAGGGCTTGGATGCCTTGCGAACCCGGGCCAGATCGAGGACAAAGCCCGGGACGGCTTCGCTTGCGAGGCGATTTGCTTCGGGTTGGATTGCCTCGTAGCCAGCGTTTCGCAAGCGATAGAAGGTCATCGCCTCGCGTTCGGGGTCGATCAGCCAGTATTCGCGCACGCCGCAGCGCTCATAGTCGTTCTTCTTTGTTTCGCTATCGTAGCTGCGCGAACTGGGGGAGATGATCTCGACGACGAGATCGGGGGCACCGGTGATGTGGTCGCCGATCTCGCCGAGCCGTTCGCTTCGGAGGAACACGATGTCGGGTCGGTAGACGAGGTCTGCACCGGAGGTGATCGGTTCGAGATGAACATCCACCGAGGGCAAGGCTTCGCCCACCGGATTCGATTGCAGAAAGACGCCAAGCTGCGTGATGATTTCGATAATCAATGCCTGATGGATGGGTGTGGGGCTCGGCAACATGCAGATCACTCCATCGATCAGTTCATATCGAATGGTGTCTTCCCTCAGTTGGAAATATTCCTCGGCCGTCATGCGCAGGCCGTGATACCGCGCTTCAGGGGTGGTGGATGTGGTTACGACGTCGGCCATGAGAGTGCTCCCTCGGTCAGTCATTATAGCCTATTGGGGGTGTTTCGGGAAACGATCGGCGGGGCTCTTGTGTCGTATCCGAGCGACCAGAAGTGGGTATAATACACGGATCGCGTCACATGCCTGCGCCTGGGCTTGCCGCCCTGCCGCTTTCTCGATGAAACAGGGCAAAAAGGAGAAGAATGGGCACCTCAGAGGATGGAAAAGCCCTTGAAGCCATGCGACGGGCCGTGCTCGACCACGCCTACGTTCTGACTCCCCACGCTATTCTGGAGATGCGCAATGACCATCTGGACGTGATCGATGTGGAATCCGCGATCCTCACGGGTACAATAGAAGGGGTCTTCGATGACGACCCGCGAGGAAGGCGCTATGAAGTGATCGGCAAGGCCTGCGATCTGTCGACCGATGTCGGCGTCGTGACACGATTCGTCGGGCCCTTGTTGATTATTACCGTTTATGAGATCGAATCATGAGTTGCTACGATTTTCCCTGCGAGTATTGCGACGGCGTGGTCCGAGAATGTATTCTCGACCGCGAGCCGATCAGCCATCATCGTGGCATTGTGATTCTCGAGAATGTACCCATCGGCGTCTGTGACCAGTGCGGCGCCCACTATACCGCGGCGCCGGTGATTCGGCGGGTCGAAGAGATTCTCAAGTCCGGGGCGCAGCCGGCGCGGACACTTGCAATTCCTGTAGAAACATTTTGATTGGCAAGCAGATGGATGCGATTACATGGAGGGGGGAACGAGAAGGGATTCTCGTTTCGGCGTTGTGTTGAGGGACGAAAAGGATTTCTCGTTCCAACTGGATGTTCGAACGGTTTGAAGAACGTGGGTCTGATGACCCACGCTACAGCGCTCCTCTACACCGCCGCGCAGACTTTTTTCGCCGCGTCGGTCAGGTCGTCGGCGGGGGTCAGGGCCTTGAGGTTCGCTTCCTTGAGCATCGCCCGGGCCTTCTCGACGTTCG
>CAYXGR010000051.1:4735-13063 GCA_964464525.1 uncultured Planctomycetaceae bacterium | reverse complement strand
GGTCATCAGACCCATCTGTTGATCATGCGGATCAGCGAATCCGAGCCCCGAGCGCGAGCGAGTGGGGCCGATAGTCAACGGCCTACTCCAACAAGAACCCCACACTGACGCGCCGGAGCTCTGAATATAACCCGCGCAGAGTATCATGGACCCTGCCGCGCGGACTGCAAGTCCGTGGCTCGTCACAGTGGCTCATCACAGTGGTTCGCACCGGTTGGAAACCGGTGCCACAGTCCCGCCTGTGGTGTCATGGAACCCAGGCATCCCGGTTCGGACGACGCACTCTTGACGGAATTCCCGGTTCGTTTGACAATCACCTCTGTCGCCATCAATCAATCAGACCACAATTGAGGGATAAAGCCATGGCCAAACATGCGACCCGATTTCTGGATATCGTCAACGAAGCCAAGTCCCGCATCCAGGAAGTGACGGTCAGCGACGTCCAATCCCGTCTTGAAGCGAACGTGGAGTTTTTCCTGGTGGATGTCCGCGAGGAAAGCGAATATGCCGCCGGTCACCTGCCCAAGGCCCTGCATCTGGGCAAGGGCATCATCGAACGGGATATTGAGGCAATCATACCCAGCATCCAGGCCCAGATTATTCTCTACTGCGGCGGTGGATTTCGATCCGCACTCGCCGCCGAGAATCTTCAACGGATGGGGTACGAGTCGGTCTTCTCCATGGACGGGGGCTACCGAGGCTGGCGTGAGGCTGGTCATTCCATCGTGCATGACGAATAGCAATGGCGGCTTCGTCCCTCAGCGGGTGCCTCATCCATTCTCAAAGAATGGGTGGGGAATTGCGCGGAACATTCCTCCCGGTGAGTTGGGAATCTTTCATTTCCTAATAATAGATAAATATATGTATGGATCTGCTCACGAACGATGAGTCAATCCGGCCCGGTGAAGGAGGCGCGTCAGACCGAGAACATCCTCTTCCCCGAATGCCCCGATCTCGTGACTGTCTAAATCGAGCACTCCCCAACAGATACCTGCTGCATCGAAGAGCGGAATCACCAGTTCCGATCGGTCCCGCGGATCACAGGCAATATAGTGATCCCCCAATTCGGACACGTCCCGGATGATCAGCGGTTCGCGGCTCGTCAATGCCTGCCCGCAGACTCCGTCCAGGCCAATCGGCGAACATGCGGGCTTGTTCCGGCAGGCGGCGAGCGTCAGTGCCCCTTCGGAATCATGGAGATAGAAACCGGCCCAGGAGACGCCGGTCGGGTGCAATGCACTCCAGACGATATCGACAAACGCAATCATCGACCGCCGACGATCGGGATCGGGCATAATCTTGCTGAACAGGCATTGGTAGTCGCGCTGCATGGTGAAATTATGCCACCATGCGGGCGGCTCGCCAAGTGATGGGTGTCATGCAACGAGCGAATTTAAGAACTATTGATCAATCAAGAGTGGCCGTGGCCCTCATTCGGTGGTCACCACGGCCGATGCCTGGGCGACGGTGACACGATTGCGCCCCTGCTTTTTTGAGTCATAGAGTGCGGTGTCGGCAGTCTTCACGAGGATTTCGGGATTGGCTATCCCCTCGGATGGCTCAGCGACACCGAGGCTGATGGTGACATGCATGTCTATCCCTTCGTGTTTGAAGGCGTGTTGTTCGACCACCGCGCGCAAGTGTTCGGCGCACACGGACGCACCCTGAATCTCGACATTGGGGCAAAGGATGAGAAACTCTTCACCCCCGATTCGACACACCTTGTCCGTCTTGCGGACGTTATCCATCAGGAGTTTGGCCGTTTCCCGTAAGACATGGTCTCCGACCGCGTGGCCGTGATTATCGTTAAACAACTTGAAATGATCGATATCCAGCATGATGCAGGAGAATTTCTGCTTATATCGTTGATGGGCCGCCCAAAGCTCGGAGAGCCTGTTCATGGACTCTCGCCGGTTTAGCAGCCCGGTTAGTTCGTCGGTGATGGCCATTGTTCGGAGTTGTTCGTTGGCCTTGTTCAATTTTTGGTGCGCGAGAGCCATTTCCGCATTGACGCGATGGATCTCTCGCGTCCGACCGGCCAGATCGGATTCCAGCGAGACGATACGCTCTGCCGCGCGCAATCTTGCCAGAAGTTCCGCCTTGTTCAGGGGTTTTGTCAGATAATCGTCCGCCCCGGCCTCAAATGCCTCCACAACCTTGTCGGGCCCTCCATGCGCGGTCACGATGATCACATAGACGAAACGGATCCCTTCATGCATGCGGAGTGCTCGGCATAACTCCAGACCGTTCATCTCGGGCATCATCCAATCGGTGATGACGACCCGCGGTTCTTCGCTGCCTATGACCTGAAGGGCTTCCTTGCCATTCGTCGCTGTCAGAATCGTATACCCAAAGCCGACGAGCGTATGTTCCATCAGGCGCAGCTGAATCGGATCGTCCTCGACGATCAAGACTTTCCGCTCCTTGCCTTCATTCTCACCTGATGACATTGCAGCCCTCACAACTTATTACGATTCGAACACCCACCTTATGTGGCTCGAGCACGATCGCACATGGATGAGATCGTCTTGACCTCCTCTGTCAGCTTTTCGAGTGCCTCGTTCGCTTTCACCGCCTGTTCGAGATCACGCGCGGCGTCGGTGATAGTCGGAAATCCGTAACCGCCGGCGGCCCCTTTGAGTTGGTGCGCGATCCTGCAAAGAGCATCCAAGTCCTGTTGCTCTATGGCATCTTTCATGCTGGCGGCTCGTTGGGGTAGTTCCTCCACGAACATCTCCACGAGTTCGACCATGTCGGCATCGTCTGAAAGATCGCTGATGATTGCTTCGCTTGTGCCTTGTGGATCACTCATTTTATTGCATCCTCTTTTCTACTTTCCATAAAGACTTCCCGGACCCAGCATCCGGACTGCCCACGTATGCCTAGGCAATTCGTGGGCGCCATACACTAGATCCTTCTATCCATACCCGGCCACGGAGTTCATCGTCGGGATACGAGCCGCGATTGAACTTCACATCAACGGAAAATGGCTTTCTGCAAGGGTCCGATAGAAGGTGTGGCGCGTGAGTCGATTTTTGCACGGGGTCCATGACAGTTCCAGCGCCCCACGACCCCAGCGTAGGATGGGTCATCAGACCCATCTGTTGATCATGCGGATCAGCGAATCCGGGCCTCGAATCGAAGCCTCGAGCGCAAGCGAGTGGGGCCGATGGTCAACGGCCTACTCCAGGAAGTATCCCACATTGACGCGCAGGAGCTCTGAATATAACCCGCGTAGAGTGCCATGGACCCTTTTGCCGATTGACGGGTCACGCTCATAGCCGTACAACAATTTGCCATGTGGATTCAGCTCGTTCTCTTGCTTGGAATACTGGGCGGCGGTGTTTTTTGCGCGGCGGGAGTGGTGAATGCTCGGCGACGGCGAAAGCGTTATCGGTTGGCTACGGATCGGTTTATATCGACTCCGGCAGACACCCGCACCCGGGCAATGCAATCCCTGATCCACGGATCGGCGACCCATGGACCGGCCTGGTATCTCCTCGGCTGCGCCCACCTTCGGGCGAATCGGACCAAAGAAGCAGCGCGGGCGTTTGGCTTCGCCCATCACTGCGATTGTAATCTTGAGACCGCGGCGCTGTTGACGTTCGCTTGTCTAAAAGCGAGAGAAGGGGAAGGATCCGATATCGTCGAGCAGATTCTGGTCACCTGGGAGGAGCTGGGGCGGCCGGAACTTGCGCGTCGGGTGGAAGATCGGCGTATGTTGTCGTGTTTGGTGTCTACGTCGCGCGACGCCCCGACGACGCCCATTCCGCACGGCAAGCCCGGCCTGGAATGGTTGATCCGGCTGGTAACCGATCCGATGCAGCAGTCACGATTCGAACGGATGATCGCGGCGGACAATCCACGGTATTCCGCCCCGTTGGCGGATCCGACCGGCTGATCATGTAAGGCTCTGCGCGGGGGGGGAATCAGTTTCCGGTGGCGACTTTCATGCCTGCGTTTTTCCAACCCTTGATGCCGCCGGTGTAGGCCCACACGTTTTTGTAGCCCCACGACGCAGCCTTGCCGGCGGCGCTCTTGCTCACGGGGCACCATCGACTCACACAGTAGAACACCATGGGGTGGTCCTTGTCGTCGGGCAGCATATCGGGCGTCATATTTTCAAAGTCAATGTTGACTGCTCCGGGGATATGGCCCTCCGCGTAGTGGTCGGCGTCGAGGGCGTGAATGATCATCAGGTTCTCATCGGCGTCTATTCGGGATTTCATCTCGGCGGCGGTCTTGATCTTCTCATAGTGTCCGCCGCCCTCATCGAGACTGCCGGGTTGTTGACATCCCCAGGCAAACACGGCCAGACAACAGATCAATAATCGTCGATATTCTCTCATCGCAGAGGACTCCTCATACACGGGCTTCGAGTCCACCCGAACACCCATGTTGCATTTTGAAACATTCGACACGCACCGGTTGGAAACCGGTGCCACAGGACTGAATGACGCATTCTTAGACTTCCAGTTCGACCAGCGTTTTCGACGTATTCGTTAGATTATCGTGGCCCGTATCGGTGACGGCCACCATGTCTTCGATTCGGACGCCTCCCCATCCGACATAATACAAGCCCGGCTCGACGGTGAAGACCATGCCGGGCTCAACCTTGTCTTGAAAACTCTTCTTGATCCGCGGATTCTCGTGGATCGCCAGACCGACGCCGTGACCGGTCCCGTGGGCAAACTGCTCGGCGCAACCCTTCGTATCAAAATAGTCACGGCCGAGGGCGTCCAGTTCGTGACAACTCTTCCCGGGCCGGATGCCGTCGAGACAACGTTGCTGAGCCTCCAGAACGAGATCGTACACCTCACGCTGACGGGCATCGGCCTTGCCCATGCAGATCATCCTGGTCATGTCCCCGCAGTAGCCTTCGTAAATCCCACCGAAGTCTAACAGCACCATATGGCCCCGTTCAAGCTTGCGCGTTCGCGATGGAAGGTAATGTGGATTGCAGCCGGTCTCGCCGAAGGCGACGATCGGGTCGAACGAATTGCCCTCGCCATGACGCCGCAGATAGGTCCCAATCTCGAAGGCGACCTCGTGCTCGGTCATACCCACCCGGAGGAAACCAACCATGTGATCGAAACAGTCGCTGGTAATCGCCTGGGCCTTCCGCAACCGCTCTATTTCTTCCGGCGTCTTGATCACGCGCAGCCGCGCCAGCATCTCCTCTGCGGGTTTACACGTGAGGCTCGACAACAAATCCAGCAGGCCGACGGCATCACAATAGAGCAGCGCATCCCGTTCGTAGCCCAGCGTCTTAGACCCGGTACCGAGGATTTCCTTGATCTTGTCGGCGATGATCGCGGACGTGGTGGGCGATTCGAGAAGCTGGGGCGCAACACCCGAAAGCGTCTCCACACCCGCGATATACCGGCCGTCACATAGAAGATGAACATCGTTCTGAGTGATCAGGGCGAATCCCTCCGGATCGCCGAACGGCTGAACCTCGCCCGGCATCATGCTCCGGAAGCCGGTCAGATACTGAACATTTTTAGGATTGGAGACAAAGACCGCGTCCATGCCGGTCTCCCGCATACTCTCCCGTACCCGCCTGAGACGGTGTTCGTCCATCGGTCGATCTCCTTTCGACAGTGCCCACCTTGCCAATTCGCTTATTATTTAGCAGAGCAGACTACGGAACGCAAATCACCCGCCTACGGATGTTCATCCGCTTTTCTCACAAGATATTTGATTCAGAGCCGTTTCATCAGAGCCGCGACCGTAAGGGAGCGGTCATCGCCCACCCTCCCAGAATGATTCCAGACCATCGGGATGATGACACTCTGCCGATGAAATGACGACTTCACGAACGCTGTGAGTCCATACCCATCGCTCCCTTACGGTCGCGGCTCTGATTAATTGGCGAGAAATGCGGGTTAATTGTGCACACTGCGACTACAATTTGCCCAGCTTTCGGAGGAATAGATTCCTGGAGTGCGGCACGCCATTTCGAAATCCGCATAGATCATCACGCCTCTCAATATCCCCCTGCAACTTCTCAGCATTTGAATCGATCGGGTTTTGGCGATTGAATACCGATGGAACCGAGGCATCGAATGACCGAACCTGTAACGAAGGACAATCCCCGATTCATGATCGTCGGCGGCGGGCTGGCCGGGGCGCTCATGGCCAACTACCTTGGCAAGGCGGGCCGCGAGGTTGCCGTTTATGAAAAGCGGCCCGACCTGCGTACCGCGAAAATCGTCACCGGTCGGTCGATCAACCTCGCCCTGAGCGTCCGCGGGATCCACGCCCTCAAGGAAATCGGCGTCGCCGATGCCGTTATGGCCGACGCGGTACCGATGCCCGGCCGGATGATCCACGACCTCGACGGGCGGCTGAATTTTCAGCCCTACGGCCAATCAGGTCAGGCCATCAACTCCGTCTCGCGCGCGGGCCTCAACATCATCCTGCTCAACACCGCCGAGCGCTACGAGACTGTCTCGCTCCACTTCAACCACAAGTGCGTCGATGTCGATCTTGACGCACCCGCCGCTGATTTTCTAAACAGCGAGACCGGCGAACGAACGCGCGTAGAGGCCGACATCATCCTCGGCGCCGACGGGGCCTTCAGCGCGGTGCGCAACCGCATGCAACGGCTCGATCGCTTCAGTTATTCGATCGACTACCTCGAACACGGCTACAAGGAACTGATCATCCCCCCGGCCCCCGGCGGCGGCTTTCGCATGGAGAAATACGCCCTGCATATCTGGCCCCGACGATCCCACATGATGATCGCCCTGCCCAACGCCGACGGCTCTTATACCGTCACCTGTTTCTGGCGCCACGAGGGGCCGAACAGCTTCGCCAATCTCACGGCCATGGAGGCCGTACAGGACTATTTCCGAGAACATTTCCCCGACGCCGTCCCCCACATGCCGACGCTGACGAATGACTATTTAGAGAACCCCGTCGGCTCCCTGGCGACCGTCCGCTGCGGACCGTGGGTCTATCAGGACAAGATCGCCCTCATGGGCGACGCCGCCCATGCCGTCGTCCCCTTCTACGGCCAAGGCATGAACGCCGCCTTCGAGGACTGTACCGCCCTCAACGAGTGCCTCGCGAACTACGCCCCCGACTACGCCCGCGCATTGAATACCTATTACGACCTGCGCAAGGAAAACGCCGACGCCATCGCCGACCTCGCTATCGGTAACTTCATCGAGATGCGCGATCACGTCGGCTCCCGCTCATTCCTGAGAAAAAAACAGCGCGAGAAACTGCTCCACCGGTTGTTTCCGAATTGGTATATCCCGTCCTACACAATGGTCAGCTTCACGCGCATCCCCTATGCCGAGACCGTCCGGCGGGCGAAAAGGCAGGACCGAATCGTCCGACGGGTGTCGCGAATCTTCATGCTGCTGGGACTCGCGATTATTGTTATTGTCTTCATTGTTCTGAGCGGGTGTTGATGAATCCGTAGGATGGGTCATCTGGCCCATCTGTTGAACCGTTGCGTGACATACGAATGTTGTGACGTGAGTTGATTGTCCGAAATACGGCTGTTGTCGGGTGCATACAGCAAGCCCGGCGCTCATCCGAGGAACACGCCCATGCCCCTGACCTACGCGAAATACCTGAAGGTGGACGAACTGCTCGATCTCCAGGGCATCAAGTCCGACCCGCCCGAGCACGACGAGTTGCTCTTCATCATCATTCACCAGACCTACGAGCTGTGGTTCAAGCTGATGCTGCACGAGCTGGAGAAGATCCGCCGCGACTTCTCCGCCGACGACATGTACGGGGCCATTGCCACCTTCAAGCGCGTGCGGACGGTCATGAAGACGCTCGTCGGCCAGCTCGACATCCTCGAGACGATGACGCCGATGTCCTTCACCAGCTTTCGCGACCGGTTGGAAACCTCGTCCGGCTTCCAGTCGGCCCAGTTTCGGGAGGTGGAATACATCCTGGGTGTGAAGCGGCCGGAGATGATAAAATACTGTGATTCAAAATCGGCCAGCTTCCGCCGCGTCGAGCAGCGGTTGAATGAACGAAGCCTCGTCGACCATTTCTACGATTTTCTGGAACACCGCGGTGTCGAAATCCCGAACGATCTCAAAACAAAGGATGTCACGACATCAACACGGGCCGATGTCCAAATCCAGGAATCCCTGCTTCGCCTCTACAAGACGCAGCCCGACGTCGCCATCCTCTTCGAGCTGATGACCGACTTCGACGAGGGCCAGCAGGAATGGCGCTACCGGCACGTGAAGCTCGTGGAGCGAACAATTGGGAACAAGCAGGGAACCGGCGGATCGCTAGGTGTCGAGTTCCTCAAGCAATCCCTCTTCAAACCGATCTTCCCCGACCTCTGGG
>CAYXGR010000051.1:0-4635 GCA_964464525.1 uncultured Planctomycetaceae bacterium | reverse complement strand
TACGACATCACTCCCCCGATTACCGAATCGCTCGCCGTCTGGCCGGGCGACACGACGCCGACGCGTGAAATTCTGCTGAATATGAAAAAGGGTGACAATCTGACGTTGTCCACCCTGCATGCGACGGTGCATCTTGGCGCACACGTCGATGGACCCAATCATTACGGAGCCGACGCCCCCCCCATCGACGAGCGGTCATTGAACCTATACCTCGGAACGTGTCAGGTCATCCATGTCGATGTGCAACGCGGCACGCGGATTCATGTGGAAGATGTCGGCGCCAAGATCAGCGAAGCGCGCGTCCTCTTCCGGACCTGCACCTTCCCCGACCCCCAAAACTGGAACAACGACTTCGCCGCCTTGGCGCCCGAGTTGATTGACGACCTGCACAACCGCGGCGTCCAGCTCATCGGCATCGATACCCCCAGCGTCGATCTGTTCGACTCGAAGGATCTCCCCGCCCACAAGACATTCCTGAAAAATGACATGGCGATACTGGAAGGAATCGTGCTCTCCGAAGTCCCCGAAGGCCGCTACGAACTGATCGCCCTGCCCCTGCGACTCGTCGGCTTCGACGCCAGCCCCGTCCGGGCGGTCTTGCGCACGATCAGTTGAATTACTCTGTGCGTTGTCACTCATGCGTTTACTTTCTGCTGGCGATTCATCGATCAATCACAGACCGTTCATGTCCTTCGCTGTCGGAAAGCCGCGTTTTCGGTAGTAGATGGCGTAATGCGCTCCCCAGTGTGTCGTTTCAAACGCTTCACTCAATCGGATCATCGGCCAGTAGAGACTGTAAAGGCAAATATCGATAGATTTATTCTCTGAGAAGAAGTAGTACCGTAAATTCGCCCTTGGTTTGACCAGTCCAATCTGCCAAGCGAAACACCAGGGAATGTAGTAGTAGGCTGAAGCTATAAGGAGCAGAATGCCCCATCGAGTTTGTCGGAATCGTCTGAGATGGGACATTGGGGATTCCTTTCCTTTCAGTTGGCGGCTCGCCGAATTCGACGCCAGTCCGGTGCGGGCGGTCTTGCGCACATCTGGATGATTACTGGGAGACCATTGCGATCACCTTCAATTCGACGGCGATCGGCGTCGGCAGCGCGCCGACCTCCACCGTCGTCCGCGTCGGATTGGGCTTGCCGGCGCCGGCAAAGTGTTCCGCATAGAGCCGGTTGAACGTCGCGAAGTCATGCTTCATATCCGTCAGAAAGACCTGCACATCGACAATATCTTCCCACCGCACCCCGGCGTCCTCCAGCACGAAACGGACATTCTCAAAGACCGCAAGCGTCTGCGCCGCGATGTCATAGTCAACAATGTTTCCCTGTGTGTCCAGCGTGACGCCGGGAATCGCCTTACTTCCCCGCTTCCGCGGCCCGATGCCGGAGAGAAAAAGCAAATCCCCCACCCGCTTGGCATGCGGAAAGGCCCCGACCGGCTCGGGAGCACGTTGGCTTTCAAACAGATCACTCATTTGGGTTCCCCGATCTCCTCGAGCGGCTCGGCCGTCTCAATATTCTCAATCTCTTGCAGCCCCCTGCGAGTCGCCTGCGCCCTCGGCATTCCTCTTTGACCATTCTTCCACACGCCCGCGGACGATCTCATCGATTTGCCGCTGAAACGCTTCGGACCGCTGCTTCTGTTCATAGTCCGTTCGCGTCCGGTCGTTCAGATGTCGCTGACCGGTGATGTCGGTATTCTGAAGGGCGTTTGCCCAGCCTCGAATCTGACGAGAGCAGGATTCAGCCCGCGATTTCAAATCTGAAATATGAGATTTCAAATGGATTGCCTCCGGCCAGCGTTCGCAAAACTGCAGCATGGATCGAACCTCGCCCGCAGAGCCTCTCGCGATATAGAGGAACTTGAGCAGATCAGCCGTCGACCTGCGTTCAAAGCCTTCCGCGATATTGTTGGAGATCGACAGGGCAGCCCGTCGAATCTGATCGCGCAGGTCACCGCTGGTGCGAAAAACACGATCCCTCGTGAGGGCATAGACAGACACCGCCAGATCAACAGCAACCTTCCACACCGGAAGTTGTTCGAAGCGTTCGTATTTCATTCTGTTGATACTCCCTCCGCGACCGGTCATTCAGGTGCCGCTGCCCGGCCATGTCCGAATTCTGAAGCACATTCAGCCCAGCCTCGAATATGCCGGAAACAGGACTTGGCACGGGATCTGAGATTTGAGATTTCAAATCTGAAATCTCAGATTTCAAATAAATTGCCTCTGGCCAGTGTTCGCAAAAAAACGCAGCCCCCTTCGGCGTCCTCACGAAGTGACTGGACCTACCAGGAAGTCATTCATTCACCGATCCGCGAGACAAGGATGTCCCGAGATTCAGTGTATAGAAACACACGTTTCTGGTCTTCAGTGACGCCTATCCAACCGTAAAATGCGAGCCAGATCAGAGTCAGGAGAAGATCATGATGAGTTTCATCCACAGCCTGCAATTCCTCGGCATCGATCCCTTGGCTACGAGATAATAACACGGTGATGACACGGCTAGCTTTGCTCTTATCTACATTCGGAAGCCTGACAGCCTGACGAAGATGTCGAAGCCCCCCCGCCATCATTCGCGGACCGAACAGGAACAACTCGACAAGGCCGGCCGAGGATGCACGTGGGTTCATCGCCACGGCGACTGCCAATCCCCCCACCAATCCAATCCCGATATGTGCGGCGGCGACCATTTCGTCGGATCGCTCCACCAGAGGTTTAGTGTCTTTCATGGCCTTCCCGAGATAGTCGCCGTCGGTCTGCATTTCGAGCCTGAATAATAATGGGATGGAAATGGCCGAAAGCCCGAGGAAGAACCTATTCCAGTGATACCACCTATCGGTGAGCGATCCAGTGGCAAACCAGAATATCGATCCAAGTATCAGGGGAGCAAGGAAAATAAAAGGAAGCCCCAACAGAATACCTGCGGCAGCTTTCAGCCGTCGAAGTTGCACACGACGCACGAGTATGGTTTCAATCGTCGTAATCAGATTGCTTTGAGGCATAATGACGGTAGCAGGATGCAGACGATTAAAATAATCAGACGTTGGATACTCGAATACACACATTCTTCGGCTCGGTAAAGAAGCGCATCGCCTCCTCGCCCCCCTCACGACCCACCCCGCTCTGCTTCATCCCGCCAAATGGCACGCGCAGATCGCGCACCATCCAGCAGTTGATCCAGACCGTACCCGCCTCGATCCGCCCGGCGAGCCGATGGGCACGCTCCAGGTCGCGCGTCCAGACCGAGGCCGCGAGACCATAGGCCGTACCGTTGGCGTGGGCGACGACTTCGTCTTCCGTCTTAAACGACTGAATCGTCGCGACGGGGCCGAAGATTTCCTCCTGGTTCACGCGGCAGTCCGGGCCGAGGCCGGTGATGACCGTCGGCCGGAAGAAGGTGCCGTTCTTGCAGCGATCGTTCACGGGCTCGGGCGGGCCGCCGCCACAAAGGATTTTGCCGCCCTCCTCCCGCGCCAGTTTGATATAGCGGTTGACCTTTTCGAACTGTGCCTTCGAGACCAGCGCGCCCTGATCGGTGTCCGGATCGCGCGGATCGCCCACCTTCAGCGCTTGAGCCGCTTTGACGAACCGAGTGACGAACGCATCATAAGCCGAGTGTTCCACGAAAATACGCGAGCCGCAGAGGCAAACCTGGCCCTGGTTCGCATAGGCGGCTCGGCTACTGCCCTCTATCGTTCGGTCCATGTCGGCATCGGCGAAGACAATCGTCGGGTTCTTCCCGCCCATCTCCAGGGCGACCTTCTTGAACATCGGGGCCGCCGCCCTGGCAACTTCACGACCCGTTACCGATCCGCCCGTGAATGAAATAGTCCCGATCTTCGGGTGCGCGGTCATCGCCGCCCCGGCCTTGGCCCCCAGGCCGTGGACGATGTTCAACACCCCCGGCGGCAACCCGGCCTCTCGGCAGACCTGCGAAAAATGATACGCCGTCATCGGCGTGATCTCCGACGGCTTGGCCACGACGGTATTTCCAAACGCAAGGGCCGGCGCGACTTTCCAGGTCAATAGATACAACGGTAGATTCCAAGGCGAGATCAGGCCGACGATGCCGCGGGGTCCGCGCAGGGTGTAGTTCAGCGCCAACCCGTCGGTAAGATGTGTTTCAGATTTTGCATGCAGGATCGACGTCGCGAAGAAGCGGATGCTTTTGACCGCCCGGGGGATGTCCACCGTTCGCGCCAGGCTGAGCGGCTTGCCGGTGTCGTCGCATTCTTGTTCAGCGAATGCGTCGAACCGTTCCTCGATGCCGTCGGCGATGCGCAGGAGCATCTTCGATCGCCCCTCGGCGGCCATCCCGGCCCACGCGGGAAACGACCGTTCCGCCGCCTCGACCGCCGACTCAATATCGGCCGAGTCGCTGTCGGGCACTCGGGAATACACCGCCCCCGTCGCCGGATTGATATTGTCGAGCCACCCACCCGATTGAGCATCGAGCAGTTCGCCATTGATGTAGTTTTGGATATTCAACATGATCTCATCCGATGCTGGAATCGAACCGCGGGCTTCGAATAGGGGGGATGAAGCCGGAGGTTCGCCAGAGTCGCGCGTTCGCGCACGATGCCTCATATCTCAAGGAACCGTCCCCGACAGGAGTCGAACCTGTAACC
>CAYXGR010000050.1:0-13119 GCA_964464525.1 uncultured Planctomycetaceae bacterium | reverse complement strand
GCAACAAGTCAGCCCAGGGCAGAGCGCAGCGTCGCCCTGGGGCGGCAGCCTCGTGCAAACTCAGCCCTGTAAGGGCGGTACAACCGGCAGTTCACCACCGCCAACGATCGAGAAAAACGCCGACGACTCCATCCATCAATTAACCAGCATCGAAGCTCCAGGGCGTTTGTTAAAAACTCGGAAGTTATTGAATCTGTCATCCTTGGGATCAACCGTGTTCGTGGACAAACTTTTCGGGTCGCGAGGTCTCGACCGACGACCGGCATTGGGGTTGTTATGTGTTTGTGGTAACGCGGCCGTCTTCGTGAGTATCGCCGGCGCGGCTGCGAAGTTTGCGGTAGAGGTATCTCATGTCCATCACGCCACCGATCGTGAACCATAGGGTAACGGCGACGGCGCAGCCGAATATGAACCATGTCCAGCCGTGCCAGTATGCCAACCAGGATGCTGCGGGGATACCTACTATGAGGTGATAGCATGTGACCACGATGAAAATGATCGTCCAGACAAACGGCCATCCGAGAGTCACGTAAGCGACGAGGCGATCACCGCCGGTAAACTCGCTGCTGAATCCGAGTTTCTCCCGCCAGGTCCGGGCATCCTTGTAAGAAAGCGAAGATTCGCCGGCGATCGCGTACTTGCCCCGGTGCAGCAGGCGGTCCATGTCGTGGATGCCCTGGGTTCCCAGTAGCGAGACGAGCACGTAGACACCGGCCGCCAGCGCGATTGCGAGGAAACTCATCACTTGCCCGGTCAGAAAGAAGTCGGGATAGATTTGCTTGACGACGATCCCCGCCAACGACGTCGTCATGCCCGTGATCATCGCCGCCCAGGCGGCCGAGGTCGTCCCGCGCTTCCAGTAGAGTCCACCGATAATCGCCGATCCGGCGCCGCCGACGAATACGGAAGCCGTCAGGGCACAGAACATCGCGATGTACTGCGTGTGTCGAAACACCAGGCTGACCAGAAAGATGAAGACGGCTACACTGAGGATCGAGAGTCGTAAAAGCCAAAGGTGTTGCCTGGCTGTGTAGGGCTGCCTGCGGAATGGCAGGATGACATCTTGAACCAAAATAGTGCCCCACGAATGTAGATACGTGTCATTGGTGCTGATGAATGCGCCCAGCATCGCGGCGCAAGCCAAGCCCAGCAAGCCGGGGGGCAGGATCACACTCAACGCCAGCGGCGTTCGAAGCTGGTTTTGCAGTGTCTCCTTGACGTCCGGGGAGGGTGCATCAATCGATTCCAACGACTGAGTCACGATGGCAGCCTGCGTCGCGTAGTCGGGATGGTGCATCAACGTCCGTACGCAAACAGGCAGCACCACCACGATCAGCATTAACACGCGGAAGCGCCATGGAATCAGCATGTTTGCCATCTTGGCTTCGTGAGCGTTTTTTGCAGAACAGTTGTAGCCCTGTGTGCCTTGCCAGCCCTTGGCGCAATAAAACAAGATGACGACGCCGATGAGGTAGTACCAGAAATCGAAGTGCTTCTCCTTTCCCAGATCGAAAGGATCGACCATCGACTGCCCGGCCGGTGCCGCCATCAGCACATGCGAAATCTGATCCCAACTGAACGTTGTCAGCAGAAATAGAATGATGACAATAAACGCAACATTGCTGACGATGCCCTGGATGAAGTCGGTTACCATGACAGCGATCTGCCCGCCCATGAACAAAAAGGCCAACGAGATTCCCAGCAATGCGATCATGAGAAATGGATAGGTGGCGATCTCAAACCCTGCCGGTGCAAACTGCTCGGGCAGCCCGCACAGGGCCATGAAGAAGCGGGCGCCGACCGAAGGGAATATGGCGAAGTTGATGATGCCGGCGACATAGGCCACCAGGCCCGCGAACACGCGGAAGTTGCGGCTGTAGCGCATCTCAAAAAACTGCGCCAATGTCATGGCGCGCGTCTGGCGAAATCGGTAGATGATCCAACCCGAGAGGGCCATGATGATCAGGACCGGCCCTTCCATCAGTTGCCACCACATGGACGTGTAGCCCACCTCGTAGTTCTGTTCGAAGTACCATACGAGTGAAATCACACCGAGGCGGGCCATGTTCTCGGCGACCGCTATGAGGTAACGACCGCCGCAACGATCGGCGGCCAGAAAGGCCGACACACTGTGGGTGTAACGCTTTGTGCCGAGGGCACTCCAGGCGAGGACAACGATCAAGGCCGCGACGATTCCCCAGTCGATCCACTGCATGTTCATTCAGTCATCTCGTTTTGATGGCAGAGGAAAGCCGAAAAATTCATACCCGTCGCGAACTCTACATGCGCCCATCGGTCGGGTGTGTGCCGGGTGATGTCTCCGTGTGGGAACCACACTTTTTCAAGAGAGCCTCGATCGTTGTTGTTGCCAGGGCGACCACTGTGTCCGCGGCGCCGTAGTAGACGCGCACCAGGCTCTCAGGCCGAGCGAATCCTTCATCGTCGAATTGATCCACGATCATGCCGCTGGGAAAGACTACGTTGGGTACCTGCCCCGTCAACTCGTAAGGCAACCGTGGTTCGAGAATGTTGTTTCGGCTCCGCGCCAGAACGCTACGCGGGTCTGCAAGGTCGAGCAGCACGACGCCGGCCTGGTAGATGTTTGAGCTGGCAAAATGCGTGGCGATGCCGTGGTATATGTGCAACCAACCCTGACGCGTTTTGACCGGCGGCGGACCGGAGCCGATCAATTCGTCCCAATAGTGCGGCCTGCCTGACATGACCGGGCCGAGCGTTCGCCATCTCACGAGATCCTCCGACTCGGCCAGCACGATTTCAGATCCGGTCGTCACACCACCGGCAAGGGGTACACGATTCGGCCGCTCAAGTCGGAGAAAACGGTTGTTGTATCGCTCCGGGAACAGCACACCGTTGCGTGACTCTTCGCCGCCGCCGAAGCCGATCAGCTCGACACGTTCGAAATTGTCAGTCCGCGCCACACCCAGGCGGCAACCCTCGTCGGTGTCGGCTGCGAACACGATGTAGATCGTCTCTTCGATGCGAGTCACCCGAGGATCGTAGATGTGATACAACGTCTGGCTGATCGCCTCGATTCCCTCAATCCGGACAACGCGTGGCCGAACCGAGAATCGTTCGCCGTCCGTGCTCTCCGCGACCATCCATACCGTTTCGCGGCCTCGCGTTTGCACCCTCAGAAGAAGCACATCAAGGTCGCCCATGCGAATCGCACCTGGATTGAACACCGAACTCACATCAGCGATGAGCGGTGGAAGATCGGGGATGTCCAATCGTGTCAGGATCGGGTTGTCTGCGCAGCGTCTCATGATTGCATACTCACCTTGGCCGGGTCACAACCCATTACGGTGTGCGATTCAGAATCAGGTACGCTCTTTGTGGGATTCCAAAACACAGAGCAGAAACATGTGACAATCCGAGAACCACCGTCGACGGCGATCTGATTGAGTATATCGAAATCCTTTGGTTCTCCGTCCTCTCGCCGCTTCTATTGGAAAATGCTATGATAATCCAACAAGTATCACACTCCAACTGAATTCGCGTGTGAACTCGATTTACGATACTCAAGAAACGGCTCTACTTCACCGACGGAAAAGCACTCGCGTGGTCGAATCGCTCAAAAAGTTGCGGCAGCACCTGCTGACCGGGGTCTCTTACGCCATCCCGTTCATCGCCTGTGGCGGCATCATGATCGCGTGTGGGATTGCGTTTGTCCCCATGACGGACTCGGGGCCGGATTTCTCCAACGCGCCGACGATGAAGCTGATCCTCGACATCGGATCGGCTTCATTCTTTCTATTGCTGCCCGTCCTGGCGGGCTATATCGCCTACGCAATGGCCGGCCGGCCCGGCCTGGTGCCGGGGTTCGTCGGGGGTTACCTGGCCGGCGAAGTGGGGGCCGGATTCCTGGGGGCGTTGCTGATCGGACTGGTCGCGGGGTGGATCGTCAACGGGATCAAAAAGGTGCCCGTCTCGAAGTACCTCCGTCCGATCATGCCAATCCTCATCGTTCCGATCGTGTCCTCCACGATTGTGGGTGTGCTGATGCTCAAGGTGCTGGGAATTCCGATTGCCCACTTGATGGAGTTTCTGGGTGAGTGGCTGAAGGTCATGAGTGCCGGCAATACCATTGTTCTGGCCATGATTCTCGGTGCGATGATCGCGTTCGACATGGGCGGGCCGGTGAACAAGGCCGCCTTCTTCTTCGGCGCCGCGATGATCGGAGAGGGAAACTACAACGTGATGGGAATATGTGCCGCGGCAATTTGCACGCCGCCGTTGGGCCTGGGGCTCGCCACCCTGATCCATCGAAAACTCTGGAGCGACGAGGAGAGGGAGGCGGGAATCGCCGCCGTGGCGATGGGAATGATCGGCATCACAGAAGGGGCGATCCCATTTGCGGCCGCCGATCCGCTCCGCGTCATCCCCTGTATTGTTGTCGGATCCATGACGGCAGGCGTTGTCGCATCGCTCGGAGGTGTGGGGGACCACGCGCCGCATGGTGGACCGATCGTCCTGCCCGTGATCGATAACCGGATTATGTTCGTCATTGCCATCGTGGCCGGTACGCTTGTTACCGCTGTCTTGATCAATGCGGTTAAGGGGTTGGCGCGCAGGCGCGCCGCGCAGACTACGGAGACGCCGACATGAACATCGTTGCTGTGACCGCATGCCCGACAGGTATCGCCCATACGTACATGGCGGCCGAACAGATCGAGAAGACAGCCAAGGCGATGGGCCATCATATCAAGGTGGAGACCCAGGGCGCCATGGGCATCGAAAACGAGTTATCCGCCGAGGATATCCGCGAGGCCGACGCCGTCATCTTCGCCATCGGCATCGAGGTGGAGCAGCGCGACCGGTTCGACGGCAAGGCGATCATCGAGGTAGCCGTCCAGGATGCTATCAAAAACCCGAAGGCGGTGTTCGAGAAGCTCGACGCATGAAAGTGTATCTGCCCGGTCATGGGGCCGGACACGCACCCGCACACAATACATGATCCATCAATTCACATTCAGGTGTCCGCTGCCCAATGGTCTGCACGCGCGGCCCGCGAGTCGGCTGGCAGACGTGGCGGGACGGTTCACATCCGACATAACGCTTATCAACGAGCGGTCGGGCGCCGAGGCAAACGCCAAGAGCGTTCTGTCCATCATCGCGGTCAGTGTGAAGCTGGACGACACGTGCCGGATTCGTGTTGCCGGAGCGGACGCCGAAGACGCCCTCGAGGACATACGCAATTTCGCTGATAACGTATTGCCGAATTGTGACGAACCGCTCCCGATGCCCGCGGTCGGAACAGAAGTCGTCTTGCCACGTTTGCTGCGTAAAGCCAACGTTCGATGGTATCCCGGGACGCCGGTGAGCGGGGGGATTGGACAGGGCGTCGTAGTCGTGGCGACTGGCTCTGCATTGCCGGGGGAGCTCACTCAGGAATCTGCCGGTTCCCGCGTTGAGGAACAGCACAAGATTGACCATGCGATCGCAGTGGTGTGCGGTCACTTGGAGGTGAAGCTATCCGCTCAGCCTTCCGCCATCGAAGCAGGGATCCTTCGGGCACACCTGTCGATTGCCGGAGATGTCGCGCTGGCGGAGTACCTGACGGAATTCATATCTGCCGGTCATTCGGCCGGCCATGCGATCGTAGAGGCTGGCGCATTCTTCGCTTCTCGGCTCATGGAATCGGACAGCGCCTATGTTCGCGAGCGGGCGGTCGATGTCGAGGACATTTGCCAGCAACTTCTGGAGCGGATTTACGGCAAGCGCTTCCAGACGCCAGGCATCGAACTGGCAGAACCATCGATCGTGCTTGCCAAAAATCTCACGCCACGGCAGTTCCTGTCGTTGGACAGGCGTCTGTTGAAGGGGCTGGTGCTGGAGCAGGGGGGCACGACTTCACACACGGTGATCCTGGCCCGATCTTTCGATATTCCGACATTGACGGGTGTGTCGAACCTCCGAACCAACCTGCCGGTCGGGGGCGAGGCCATCGTCGATGCCAACCTGGGAATCGTGATACCGGAGATCAACGGCATCGTCCGTCGCTACTATGAACGAGAGTTGCAGAAACTTGCCCGTTGGCGGAAACAGTTGGCCGCACATATTCAGACGCCCGCCATGACACGCGACGGCCAACGACTGGAGGTGGCCGCCAATATCGCGACGCCGGAGGAAGTGGCGCCGGCGTTCGAGCAGGGGGCTGAAGGCATCGGGCTGTTCCGCACCGAAATGCTGTTTATGGATAGAAGTGCCGCGCCCTCGGAAGAGGAGCAGCTTGCGGTCTATACCCAAGCCGCTCAAACCGCAAATGGGCGTCCAGTCATCATACGCACACTTGACATCGGCGGAGACAAGCCGTTGCCCTACCTGCCCATGCCACGGGAATCCAATCCATTCCTGGGTTACCGAGGCGTCCGTCTCTATCCCGAATACCAGGAGATGATTACGACGCAATTGCGCGCGCTTATCAGGGCGTCCGCCTCCGGATCGCTTCGGGTCATGGTGCCGATGGTCTGCTCGGTCGATGAGGTGCGATGGGTCAAGGCGCGGATCGCGGAGATACAGGCCGAACTCAGGGGAAGCGGCGTGGTGTTCGATCCGGCGATGCAGGTCGGCATCATGGTGGAGGTGCCGTCCATCGCGTTCGTGCTCGATCAGCTTTGCGCGGAGGTGGATTTCTTCAGCATCGGCACGAACGACCTGATGCAATACTTCCTGGCGGTGGATCGCGACAACGAAAAGGTCGCCCCCCTGTACAACGCGCGGCATCCCGCCCTTCTGCGCCTTCTGGCGAGGATCGTGGATGAGGTGCATCGGCACGGCCGCTGGGTGGGCATGTGCGGAGAGATGGCGCGAGATCCTGAGAATCTTCCACTGCTGATCGGACTGGGGTTGGATGAGATCAGCGTGGCCGTCCCGGATGTACTCGCCTTGAAAGCGGTTGTCTCACGGCTCTGCGCCGCCGACTGCCGCGGTATTTTCACAGACGCCTCGGCGTCCAGCACTATCGCGGAAGTGGAATCGGCGCTCACGACATTCCGTAAATGCGGCGCCCACCGGTGCCTGCTCGAATCTGAACTCATCACGGTGGATTCAGACAGCACCAGCAGAGAAGAGGTGATCAAGGAAATCGTCGATGCCTTCCACGTCGCACACCGTACACACGATGCAGTCGCCGTCGAAGAGGCGGTCTGGGCGCGTGAGGCGATCCATTCCACCGGACTGGGCCACGGTTTTGCGATCCCCCACTGCAAGACGGACGCGATGGCCGCGAATTCCATCGGCGTCGTGCGGCTGAAGCAGCCCATCGAATGGGACTCGGTGGACGGCGAGCCGGTGCAGTGTGTGATTCTTCTGGCCATTCGAGAGTCAGACAAGGATGGAACCCACTTGAAGATATTCTCAACACTGGCCCGCAAGCTCATGCATGAGGACTTTCGCGCTCGGATGCTGTCCGCTCGGGACGGTAACACGATCCTTGCATATCTTGTGGAGCAACTGGAGTTACTCACATAAGCGGGAAAAAAACATGAGCGTATCGACGCCTCATCAAATGACCAGCGTCGCCTTCCGTGGAGAAAATAGCGCATGACAACTCCGACAAAAAGTTGGCTGATTCCGGGGGTTATCACCATGACGCAACTCATCACCGTGCCATCTTTCGCCGAGAAACCCCAGTATGACCTCTCTCGTGAGAAGGTGCTCTACTGTGTGGGTTATGCGCATCTCGATACGCAATGGCGATGGGACTTCTGCAAGACGATTGACCAGTTCATCCTCGATACGTTGGACCAGAACTTCAGCCGGATGGAGAAATATCCAGCCTACGTCTTCAATTTCACGGGCTCGGTCCGCTATCAGATGATGAAGGAGTACTATCCGGAGAAATACGCTCGGCTCAAGAAGTACATCGCCGAAGGACGCTGGTTTGTCTCGGGATCCTCCGTGGACGAAGGCGACGCCAACGTCCCCTCGGCGGAGGCGATTATCCGTCAAGTGCTGTACGGCAACGACTACTTCCGACGAGAGTTCGGAAAGGAGAGCGCAGACTACATGCTACCGGACTGCTTCGGCTTTCCGGCTTCGATGCCGTCGATCTGGGCACACTGCGGTCTGTTGGGTTTCTCGACGCAGAAGCTGACCTGGGGATCAGCAGTCGGCATTCCGTTCAAGATCGGTGTATGGGAGGGTCCGGACGGCCAATCGGTCATCGCGGCGCTCGATCCCGGTCCCTATGTCGGCGCCATCGAGGGGCGGGTCGACACCAATCCCCAGTGGGTGCAGCGCGTACTCGAAAACGGCCGGCGGTATGGCGTCTGGGCCGACTATCACTACTACGGTGTCGGGGACATGGGCGGTGCCCCGAAGGATAAGGACGTCGCCAACTATGCCGCCAGTGCTCGACGAACGGACGGCAAGATCCAAGTGGCGTTGGTTTCGTCGGACCGGATGTTCAAGGACATCACGCCGGAGCAGCGTACCCGCCTGCCGCGGTACAAGGGCGATCTGTTGTTGACGGAACACTCGGCCGGCACGCTGACGTCGCAGGCCTACATGAAGCGGTGGAACCGCAAGAACGAAATCCTCGCCGATGCGGCCGAACGGGCGGCGGTCACCGCGCATTGGCTCAAAGGGGCGGGTTATCCGCGAGAGAAGATCAACAAGTCCTGGATCCGAGTACTGGCCAGCCAAATGCACGACATCCTGCCCGGAACGAGCATCCCTCGGGCCTACACGTTTTCCTGGAACGACGAAATCGTCGCGTCGAACGGATTCGCCGCCGTCTTGCAGGATTCCATCGGGGCGATCTCGCGCGCGATGAACACGCACGCCCAGGGACAACCGATCGTCGTGTACAACCCGCTCGCAATCGAACGCGAAGACCTGGTCGAGGCAACCGTCAATTTCGCCACGAAGTCGCCTGTATCGATACGCGTCTTCGATTCGGCCGGCCAGGAAACGCCGTCGCAGATTCTCCACCGCAAAGGCAACGCCATCACGGTCCTGTTTGTCGCTCGAGTTTCGCCGGTGAGCCTCACCACTTTTGACATCCGGCCGAGCAAACTGCCCTACGCCGCCAATCCCGGAGGTCTGCGCATCTCCGATCGCGCTCTGGAAAATGAGCACTACCGCGTCAGGATCGATGAGGCCGGTGACGTGTCGAGCATCGTCGACAAGAAAAACGCCGATCGAGAACTCCTCGCCCGGCCGGCGCAACTCGTGTTCACGAGAGAGAAGCCCCGTCAGTTTCCGGCGTGGAACATGGACTGGGCGGATCGAAAAAATCCACCGATCGATATCGTGAAAGACCTCGTTCACGTGCGGATCGTGGAACGAGGACCGGTCCGCGTCGCCCTGGAGGTTCAGCGGCGCGCCCGAAATTCCGTATTCACGCAGCGAATCCGGCTTGGGCTCGGTGATGCGGGGCGGCGCGTCGAGTTCGCAAACGACATCGACTGGCAGTCCACCGAATGCGCCTTAAAAGCCTCCTTTCCCTTGACGGTCTCGAACCCGATGGCGACATACAACTGGGGCATGGGGACGATCGAGCGCGGCAACAACGAGCCAACCAAGTACGAAGTTCCGTCACACGAGTGGTTCGATCTGACTGACCGTTCCGGAAAGTACGGCGTGTCGGTGCTGGATGACTGCAAGTTCGGATCAGACAAACCGACCGACAACGAAGTGCGCCTCACGCTGCTCTATACGCCGGGCGTTCGGGGAAATTATCTCGATCAACACAGCCAGGACTGGGGGCGTCACGCGTTTGTCTATGCACTGTACGGCCACAGTGGCGATTGGCGGGCCGGTCGCAGCGAATGGCAGGGGCGGCGGCTCAATCAGCCGTTGATTCCATTCCAGACCGATGCCCACGAAGGTGCGTTGGGCAAATCATTTCAATTTCTGAGCATCAGCACCCCCCAGGTGGACGTCCGCGCGCTCAAACAGGCCGAGCACAGCGAGTGGACGATCATCAGATTGCAGGAGTTGTGGGGCCGCGGCGCGGACGACGTGACCATCTCGTTTCACGACGGCATCGCAGAGGCCTACGAGGTGGATGGTCAAGAGCGCCGGATCGGCGATGCCGTACTTCGCAATGGCAGGCTGGTCATCGACTTCAGCCCGTACAGCCCCCGAAGTTTCGCCATACGCCTGGTCAATTCATCGATCTCGATCGAGCCGCCATCCAACATGCCCATCACTTTGGATTACGACGTATGTATCGCCAGTCCTGATGGCGCTCATTCGACCGGTGGTTTTGACGATCAAGGCCGAACGATCCCGGCGGAGATGCTGCCTTCTGAGATTTCAAGCGAGGGTATTCTGTTTACGATCGCTCCCGGTGGTGATGGACAGCGGCAAGCCCTGTCCTGCCGCGGCCAAAAGATCAACTTACCCAGTGGCGAGCACAACCGCGTCTATCTCCTGGCGGCCGCGTCTCAGGATACGACCGCGCGTTTCCTGATTGACGACCAGGCAACCGATGTGCACGTGCAGGCGTGGACCGGTTTCGTCGGCCAGTGGGATCAGCGACTGTGGGATCGTGATTTCGATGTTGTCGATTATCACTGTGATGGCAAGGTCGTCGGCATCGAGCCCGGATTCATCAAGCGTGATCCAATCGCCTGGTTCTGCACACACCGCCATCATCCGGACAGGGGCAATGAGGCATACCGGTTCAGTTATCTCTATAAGTACGGTTTCGATGTGCCGATCGGCGCGAAAACGCTGACATTGCCCGACGATCCACGGATCAAGGTCCTCGCCATGACGATGTCGCGGAATACGAACGATGTTGTTCGCCCCGCCCAAGCTTTGTACGACGATTTCACGGATCGCCGGCCCGTCGACTTTCGCCATACCTATCCTGCTCCGTCGGCGGCCGTATTCCAGGGGGTTACACCCACCGCAACGGTTACGGTTGACCGACAGTCACGCTTTGAAGATTTGTCTATGGGAGCGCCGCTTAATACCGATTATGCCGACAACGCCGGCGGACACGATGTCGTCTTCCGTTATTACGATGGCAATGGGAAATACTCGCCGCATGCTCAGTCCGGAGCGATCACCGATACACTTCCCCGCCTCAATGACGGCCTCGTCGCACAGAATGACGACGACACGAAACGCTGCGTCTGGTACGACTGTGAAGGACGCTTCTATGTCAACCTGAAGCGCAGCATGCCGATCGTGGCGATCAACACCTACTCGTGGCATCGCTCCAATCGTGCTCCGCAGTTCTTCTCCCTGTGGGGTTCCAACGCCGAAGTGATGCCGTCGCCCGATTTCAAACATGGGGATCATGAAGCCTGGAGTCTCCTGGCTGTCGTCCATACCAAGGAACTGGGTCAGGGCGACACACACGGATCATCCGTGACGCCGGGCGCCGAGTGCGGGCCGCTCGGGCCGTATCGCCACCTGCTTTGGATAGCTGAGGACATGGGAGAGGGGACCTTCTTTACGGAGATTGATATCCATGTGGCAGAATGAGAATTCATTTCACCCGGTTTCTTCCCGCGCACTGCGACTCGGCATCATGGCCGTCGCGTTGACCGCCATCCTGCAAGCACAGTCTCCGGCCCACACAATCCTTCTCAGCCGAGGAACCACAGTTGTACATCAGGATCGCATCCTGAGCAGAATCGTAATCAACGGCAAGGACTTTGTTCATTACTACCCTCTCCGTTCCGTTACGGATGGATATGCCGTCTCTACACTCCGAGAGGCCGTCCTCAAACACCGGCAACATCTGTTAAACAATTTCATTGTCCGCAACGCGCGCGGCGAGCGCCTGCACGGTCATTGTGTGGATGTAGAATGGAATGAACCCTCGGATACGAAGATCAACTACACTCAACTCGGAGAGATCCAGGTAATTTATGTGCTGGAGCACCCGACTCGGACGCCGCCTCGCTTCCTGACATTCCAGCAGTTCTTCGGCGGGGATCACGCCCCAATGCCCGTCCGCCTCGCGTTGTCCGTGACGGCGGCGGACCACTCAACGGCACGATTCATCCAATTGACCAACCGCGGCAACGTCGAGACGCTCGAATTCACCTGGCCCGAACGGGTGGTCGATAAACCGATCCCGGCCTCCGTGTCCGAAAAAAAACTGGAACAATCGGGACAATCCTGTGGACCGGACCGTTTCAAAACGGTGTGCGCTGACTTGCACATCGATGGCACGGTCGTCCGCTGCGACATCTACATACCAATTGTACTGCTCGAGACCTGGCTCCCACTCCAACGCGCCAATCGTGATTTCATCGACACTAATGAGATGATAGATGCGAGCGATCGGCTACGATCGTTCTTTTCTCGTCACAATCGAATCCGCATCAACGACCGACGTGCAGAACCGAGTGCCGTTGAGCTTTCATTCCTTGCCCCAGAGGCCATGACAATGAATGAGCCACAGATGGAGCGGCTGGGGGTTTGGTCTGCGCGCCTCGGCGTACGCCTGATATACGAGACCAAAGTCCCGGTCAATCAAGTCGAACTCATCTGGGATCTGTTTAACAATGCCGTATTCAATGCGACTGTCACGACGGGTCACGGTAAATCACGGCGCGAGACAATGGTGACACCGTACAGCCCAAGCGTGTCATGGTCGCGGCGCTGACGTTTGAACAACGCCTCATGACGGGCCAAGCGCTCTTGAAATTCTCATCACATCCCAAGATGCTGAAACGGCTATGCTGCGGTGACATTTTGGCGTCGTGTCCAAAAATACGAACGCCTCGAACCCGCGTTTCTCGCCAAATTAGTTGAAAATGGCCACGATCTGTGTAAACACACTATGGTTGATGCAGCATTTTGACACGGAGGTCGCGGCCCTCTGAAAACACAGTCTATCCAGAAGACGTTACCATTTCACCCCTTCGGACGACGAAGAATTTCCGGCTCTATTGATGGTGGGCAGATCACTTCGGATGGAGGTGGGCTGCTACTTCGAGAGACGCAGCGAATCACTGGGGACGTCAAAAGCGATCAATCCTCAATACGCTGGGTTTGAACATCCGGCTCGAAGACGTAAGTCTTGTCCCCACATACAATAAGCCCTTCGACCTATTGGCTGAAGGGCGGCAAAATGGGTTTGACTCGGGGCGACTTGATTTGAACAAGCGACCTCTGCGTCCCGAA
>CAYXGR010000049.1:0-13473 GCA_964464525.1 uncultured Planctomycetaceae bacterium | reverse complement strand
GTGCCACTGCTTTAAGCAGTGGCACACACACCGGCCCCCTTTGTCTTTTCTTCTTCTTTTCTTGTCGTTGTTTTATTTCGACGTTTCGGCGTTTCGACGCTTTCTCCCCCCCAATCGTCGCCATGCCCGCGCTGGCGCTTGGGCATGCCACCCTGGTGGCTGGGCATGCCACTCAGCCGGTTGGAAACCGGTGCCACACCACCCGGGGCGATCCGCGTGGACGGATTCTGCTTGATTTCAGGGGGAAATTCTGCCGAATACTGCCATACACCGATGAGGAATACGCTCGGTCTCTCAACGACCGGCCGAGGGAGCGTGAAACGATGCCCGATTATCTTTGGCCGTGGCTCGGCGACATCCACCTTGTTCTGTCAGATCACTGGACCGGTCTGGTCTCCACGATGGCGGCCGTGGCCTGCGGAGCCCTGATCGGGGCCGAGCGCCAGCGCGCACAGAAGCCCGCGGGGATGCGCACCCTGATCCTGATCTGCCTCGGCGCCGCCATCTTCACCCAGGCCTCGATCCTGATCGTCGGACCGGGCCTGATCGGCGATCGAAGCCGCATCGCCGCCCAGGTCGTCTCCGGCATCGGCTTTCTGGGGGCCGGGGCGATCATCCGCGAGCGGGGCTTACTCATCGGCGTCACCACCGCCGCCGGCATCTGGGCGACTGCCGCAGTCGGCGTCGTGCTGGGCAGCGGCCATGTCGCCGCGGGGTTCGTCTTCACCCTTCTGATTCTCTCAACCCTTGCCGCCGCCCGCTGGTTTGACCGGGTCGTCATGGGGCCGTGTCGATACAAACAGCTTGAAATCCTATTCGACGCCGAGGACGGCAAGACGCGTTTTCAGATCCAGGGCATCCTGGACGATCACGCGCACGATCTGAAAGTGAACTTCAAGGAACCCGACGCCACCCGCCAGGAGGTGACGATCCAGTTCTGCGACGCCCACCGCGATCATCGCACATTTCTGCGCCCGCTCATGCGGCTCTCCGGCATCGTTCACGTCTCCCGAAGCTGATATCGCGTTTACCCTGCTCAAAGCACCTGATATCCGCGTCCGTATAATTTCCCACCTCCCAATCCGATCCCGATCGCCGGGCGATCTGAAGTAAAAAATCGAAAAAAATTTGCAAATCGCTGAGGGTCATCCTGCCGGTCCGGCCGATTCTGATTTCTGATTCGTTGGCAGATTTGACACTTAAAGTACGGGAGGCGCAACACAATGATTGCCCACCAACCATGGAAACCGCCAGAGCTGAAACCACCTGGCCTGAAACCACAAAGGCACCTTCTTCGGTCCGTTGGGCGGATCGGATTCGCCCTGGCGGGCGGCGGTCTCTTTGCCCTGCTTGCCTGGGAGCCATCCCCCCCTCGTGGAACCGACGACCACGGCGAACGGCTCCACAAGGCCGATCGACCGGATCGACTGTCACTCCACGAACGGGAGTCGCGATGGATCCGGCGCGACGTCGCATCCGCGAATGTCGATCGCGACGACGGCGCGCTTCGCTCGGCCGATCACTGGGGCGTCGCGACCTTGGATACGGGTAAACGGTTTGAAACGAGTCGTGATGTAGATATCGGGTCGGAACCCGGATCGTCCACCGAGGTACGAACCTGGTTCACGGCCACCGCGGACGGCGGTCTTCGGGGAACTCCGATCCGTGATTCGAGAGGCCCGCCTTAGCGGGCGTCGGTCGGGTTTGGGGGGGTGGCGGAAGGGACACTTGTTAGTGATGTTCAGGATCGGCCCGGCTCAGGGGACCGTCCGACACGATCAGGGGTTGAGAGGCGAACACGGGCCGCCGATTTGGCGCGACGTCCTGGGCGGTCCGGAGGGGATCGCGAGCGGGGGCCTTCACCAGCACATCTTCATCCGGCATCGTCAGAATCCGCAGCGCGAGGGCCTCGTCGTCGTCGGGGGTTCCGCCGTTCATGGCACTCATCAACGATTCATTCAGGCCGAATCTGACTGACCGATTTCCGGATTGATCCGTGAATTCGCACACAAACTCCGACAGCGTTGCCTCCGTCAGCCTCAGGTTGCCTCGCCCGAGTGTCGCCCCGGTGGCCGCCTGAAGCCCGTCGACAAAGGCCGTGTAGGGCAAGTCGAAGGGGGCTCGATGGACGACGACGAGTCGGTCGCTGCCGCGCGGCAGCGAGAGATCCCGCAGTGCCCGACGACCGACGCGATAGCCCGCCACGGCCCAGGGGGTCAACTCACCATGAATCGCCTTGATCGACTGGATGGCGTTCTGGGTGCTCGCGACGCCCTGCACGTTGAAGGTCAGTGAGGCCCAGAAGCTCTCCCAGGCATAATTGGCGATCCCGTCGGTCGGCCGGATCAGGTGGGCCTTGATGAAGGCGTGACCGGGTCGGCTCAGGCGGATCTCGGCGGTTCCCTTGGAATCGGTGCGGGTTCGCTCGACGTACTCATGCTTTTCGAGGCCCTCATGGCCGATCGAGAGGGGAATATCCGGCCAGGGATGACCGTCCAGCCGGACTTCCACGCGGACGGTGGATCCTGCCTGCCATCGGCAGGGATTCGACAGGGGAATGATCTCGAGGCGATGACCGATCGGGGCGGTATAGCCTGGATCGTCGGGATCGGCGGGATGGACCTCCACCACGGTTTTGGAATACTTGGTGTAACGCTCGATGATGGATTTATGACCTGCCGTGTCGCGTTTGAGCGTATCCCGCTGGGCGATCGCCTGTTCGGCCCGCTCATCTCGGAGGTATCGGTCGAAGAGGTCGGCATCCAGCTCGATCAGCCGGGGCTGGAGTCGGCAGCCGATGACGTGGATGCCGGGGTCGTGAAGCGGGCCACGGACGGATAGGGCGTGGTCTTCAGGAGATAGTCCGGAAATGTCAGCCTTTTGGTCGCCTATTCGCTGGGTCAGGTTGGCCACCCGATCGAGGTCTATCGGGGCGTCGCCGAAGGGGAAGACTTCGCCGGTCACGAAGGCCAGCCAGACCTCGTCGCCGTCGTTGACGAGGTGGCGATCGGCGATCAGCCAGGAATCATGACCGCTCGCGGGGGTTGGGATGAGGGTGGAAACGGCCATCAGGAGGGCGAGAATGGGCATTTTGATGTTCAAGGCTGCACCTGTGGATTGATGAAGGTTCTATCTCAGGGGCCGAACCGCCCCTTTCCCTGGGAATCCGACGGTATTATACCCCGGGTATCCGCTCCCGGTGGCAGTACTGAAACCGGATTTACGCTGTCATCGGTATCCAGCCAGTTTGTGCCGCCATTCTCAGCTCGTGGGCTTTTGTTACGCAAGGCTCGCGGATAAGGTATTCGCGTCGTCCATGCGGGGCAGCACGTTCACGTTGATCCTGCATATCAGCTATGTGAGTGTCCCAGAACCCGTATCGCAGGTTTGAAACCGTGATACGCACCGGTTGGAAACCGGTGCCACAGCACTTTCAGGGCGCACTCTAGGGATCCTTAGCCTCTTTCGGAGCCGCTCGTCTTATGTCCAATGGCGTGAGCACATCTCCAACCCGGCCTTTCGACAACGTGACCTCCGCGCGGCCTCTGGGTATCACCGAGCGAAATTTCTATCGCTCCATGCTTTATTCGGCCATCATCGTGCTCGCCTTTTGGTGTGCTTACAAGGTTGAGCGTGACGTCTTGAAGAGGCGTCCGGGGGAGATCCGCTATATCCGCGAGGCGTCCGAGGCGGCGATGCGGTATATCACCATTCCGCACATCGTGATTGGCTTCCTGTTCATGGCGACCTCCATGAATAATCGGACCCGGCGAAAGCGGGCCTGGATTGTCGGGCTGCTGCTGGCGGGTGGTGTTTTGTGCGGAATCTATTGGGCGGGGGGCGCCAAGGCCAATCTGCTGCTGTATTCGAGTGTCTATCTCTACTTTCTGGTACACGAGCTTCGCGATGAGGCGATGTTTTATACGGTCCTGGGGGATGCCGCGCCCATCCCGGACAAGACCGCCTTTCGGAACATGGTTCGCGTGCTGATCGGGCTGATCGTGGCGAACGTGTGGGCCTTCGCCTGGGCGTTAGCACCGTTCGGGGTGTATCACAAGAAGATCGCCGCGGAAGGTTCCGCGCTGGCGG
The DNA here is from genome assembly GCA_964464525.1 of uncultured Planctomycetaceae bacterium. Lineage (GTDB taxonomy): Bacteria > Planctomycetota > Phycisphaerae > UBA1845 > UTPLA1 > CAYXGR01. Next base: position 9,384 of record CAYXGR010000049.1, on the reverse strand, counting down.
ATGCCTCGTGGGCGCATTCCGCCGTTTTCGACGGGTCGTTGCCAATGGTCTGGAAACTCGCGTTGGCCTTGATGCCAATGGCCATGCTTGGAGCGGGCTACATTGCAACGCTTCGCTATTATTCGGGGAAGATGGGATATCCCGGTGTGTGGGCGTTGGTTCAAACTCATGCCCCGTTGTTTCGGGTGATGGCCGGCGTGACGATGGTGCTGGGGCTTTCGATCCTGCTGACTCAACGGGCCTATTCACTCATTCTGTTTCACGTGGTCGCGTGGTACGTGTTTGCGGCCTATCAGTTCGCCCGCCGCCCGCCGAAGATTGCTCCGAAGGGGGTCTGGGTCTGGATGCGGACGACGGTCCGGGGTTTTAAGACGCTGCACATTGGCATGGTCGTTGTGCTCATGGTGCTGGGTCTTGTCTGGACGCTGGCGCTCGGGCAGACGAGCGCGTTGGGCTGGCTCTTGCGGCCCGAGGCGTTTCTCTATTGGACGATCCTGCACATTACCGTCAGCTTCGTTCCGCGATGACGCCGTCGGCGGAGCGTTAAATAAATACGTATGTCATCATTATTCGATCTACTCGGTCCCCGCAGAGCCTTCGATGGCGGATTGTTCCTTCCGGATCACAAGTCGTTCACGGCAAAACGGCCCATCCAGACCCTTCAGCCGGACTTTCCGCTCTACGTTCCCTTGCAGGTTCGACGCGATCTGGAAACGAAGCCTGTTGTTGGCGTTGGTGACCGCGTGCTGCAGGGGCAGCCCCTGTCCCATCCGGTCAGCCGGCAGTCGATCGGCATCCACGCTCCCTGTTGTGGGAAGGTTTTGAAACTGGAGCGTGTCTGGACGACGAGTGACGGTTTTTTGCCTGGTGTGGTGATCGAACCTGAACCCTCTTCGGAGGCCGTACCGCAGCGGCAGGGGTGGGAGGACGAATCCTTCATCGTGCAACTGGCCGATCGTGGCGTGGTGTGTTCGCGGCCGCGGGGCCCGCTGCACGTGGCGATTCAAGACGCCATCGCCGCGGGCGCGAGCGATCTGATCGTCAATGCGATGGAGACCGAGCCCTATCTGACCGCCGACTTGAGAACATGTGTGGAACAACCGGGGCGTATGATCGACGCGACCTGCGAACTTGCGGACGCGGTCGGCGTTTCCCGGGTGATCTTCGCGCTGCCGTTCCGGCACCGGCGAATGGTCAAACGCATTCTGTCCGAGGCCGAGGGCCGACATATCGAGATTGCCCCGTTGGCTAATCCCTATCCCCAATGCCATCCCATCATCCTGACTCAGGTTCTGCTCGACCGCGAAGTTCCGCCAGGGGGAAGCGTTCTGGATGTTCGCGCGTTTGTCCTGCCGCTGTCCGCCGTTCGCCAGGCGGCCGATGCCCTCTTGGATGATCGACCGGTCACGCATACGTTGATGACGATCTCAGGGGATGCCGTGGATCGCGCCGGCACCTATCGCGTGCCGATCGGAACGCCCATGCGTCAACTCGCGCGGGCCGTGGGGCTGATCGCTCCCGTGGCGAAGGCCGTTTGCGGCGGGCCGCTGACGGGAAGCGCCCTCGGTCGGGAAGATGCCGTCGTCACCGCGGAGACGGATGCCCTGCTTCTGTTCTCCTCCGCGGATCGGATTGTGCCGGTGCCTTGTGTGCACTGTGGCTGGTGTGTGGAGGACTGCCCCGTCGGCGTGGATCCGACCGCGATGTTGAGTCTGGATTCCAAGACCCATTGCACCCCTGAGGAGATGACGTATCTCCAGGCCTGTGTGGATTGCGGGCTGTGCTCCCATGTCTGCCCGTCCCAGTTGCCATTGGCGGAAATGGTCGAGCGAAATCGAGACCGGTTTCTATCGCCTCGATCGCCGGCAGGAGTCAGTGGCTCATGACCGATGCGGATTGGATGACCGGCGAATCATCACTGCGAGGGCCGCCGCCGCACCGTCGTGGAGGCAGCACCCATCGGGATATCAACATCGGCTGGTTTCTGGCCAGTGGGTGGGTCGGTGTCTGCGGGATCGCCTTGTACGGCCCCGCGGCGATCCGGATTCTGTTGATCTGCATAGCATCGACCCTTGCCGCGAAACTGGGTTTGGCCATGGCGATGCGACAACCCGTTTCCGGTCGATTCGTGCGGGCGGGGTTGATCGGTCTTCTGTTCGGCCTGACTTTGCCGGCCACCGTTCCGTGGCATATCGCGATGCTGGGGTCGGTCATTGCCATTGCTCTTGGGCAGGGCGTCTTTGGCGGGGTTCTTCATCCGGCACTGGTCGGGCGCGTCGTTGTTCAATTCGTCTTCGGGCCATATCTCTCGCTGGCAACCGGCGGGGCGCTGGCACTCTCTCCCGTGTTGACGCCCGCGGATCTGTTCGTGGGGGATCTCTTCAACTTCGAGCGCGTTGAAGATTACCAGGGCTGGCTCTCCGCGCAGGAAGACACGACGAAAGACGCTTATCTGATGGAGCGCCCGGTTCAGGAGTTGAGACGGTTCGCTCAGACGGGCGTGGAATCGAACGGCGAACAGCCTTATGTTGCATTGTTGCGCGACGCGCTGCCGCCCTGGTATGAAACCGTCATTGGTGCCGTGCCGGGGGGCATCGGAGAGACGTGTACCGTCGCGCTGATCATCGCGGGTTTGTTTCTGATCTATCGTGGCTATCTTCGCTGGCAGTTGCCGGTCGTGCTGCTTGCGTCCGCGGCGCTGGCCGCCGCGATCCTGCCGGTCAATCTAGGCGGCGATTATCAATGGTTCCCCGCGTTGGAAGTCGAGCAGGGCAGCGCCGTCGGACTGGCCTATGTGCTCTATCATCTCACGTCCGGACAACTCATGTTGGGGGCCTTTCTGTTGGCGGGTGACAGCCTCTCTTCGCCCATGCGCGTCCACGGTCAGATCGTCTTTGCCGCCGGGGTGGGTGTCTTGACAATCTTCATGCGCCTCTACGGCGTCCTGGAAGGCGAATGCTACTGGTCTATCCTGATGATGAATGTTCTGGTCGGGACGATCAATCGGCGGATGAAGCGACCGGTTCTGGGGATGAAATTGGAACCCGAGGACTGATGGCTTATTCCCCACCCTTTCTATTGAGAAAGTATGGGGCACCCTTGGATCCATGCTTCAGGCTACTGTTTTGAAATCGGAACACATCCCTTCTCGTTCCTGGATCCCGGTTATTTTATTCGCGTGAGTTGTTGTTTACACTTGCGTTACTGGCAATGGGGTGAGGGTACGGGTTCGCGATCCGCGGACGTCTTCAGCCATTTTTTCAATTCGATCAGGAGTAGAATCGTGACATATCGAGGCAGGCAGATTTTGACTGTTGCTTTCTTGGGTTTGGGGATGCTATTCACCGGTCTATTCACCGCGCGGGCTGTTTCGGATGAGAAAGACAGCCCTGACAAGAAGATGAGTATGCCCGATCCGGAGGCCATGAAGGCGATGATGGAGGGGATGAAAAAGTGGATGGACTCGATCGAGCCGGGCAAGCACCACAAACACCTGGAGCAGTTCGTGGGTTCGTGGAACACGACCACGAAGATGTGGTTTTCCGGCCCGGACGGCCCGGCGATGGAGACAAAGGGCACCTCGGAAGTCAAGTGGGTGCTGGGCAAACGTTTTCTAATGGAGGAACATCACGGGTCGATGATGATGCCGGACATGAGCGGTGGGATGAAGAAGGTGCCCTATGAGGGGATCGGCCTGACCGGCTATGACAACGTCCGCAACATGTATTCGGGGAGCTGGTGTTCGAACCTGGGCACGAACATGTTGACGATGAAGGGCGGCGTCGATCCGTCGGGCAAGACGTTCCGAATGTACGGCGAGATGGATGAGCCCATGCTGAACGTCTATGGGCGAACCGTGAAATATGTCACGCGAATCGTGGATGACGACACGCATATATTTGAGATTATTGATCTGCACGCGAGCGATGACTACACGGTGATCGAGATCACGTACAAGAGAAAATAGACGTTCAGAACATTATTTGTTCGGGTGGGATTCAGTCGGTGTTGTATCGCCCTTTCCTCGAGTGGTGGGCAGTGCCCACCCTACAATCGTAAACGACATTCACAATCGGTCCCATCGGACCCAAACGGAGGAAAACCATGTCGAACCAAGTCAATGCCGTCCCTGAAGGATTCCGCAGCGTCACTCCGCACATGACGCTCAAGGACGCCGCCGTTGCGATCGAGTTTTATAAGAAGGCGTTTGGCGCCGAGGAACTGTTGCGCATGCTCGGCCCCGGCGGCCAGGGTGTCATGCACGCCGAAATCAAGATCGGTGACTCTGTCATTATGCTCGCCGACGAGTTCCCCGGGTGCGGGGCGATGGCGCCCACGTCGTTGAATGGAACCACCATGGCGATTCTTCTCTACGTCGAAGACGTCGACAAGGCCTTCAATCGCGCGGTCGAGGCCGGGGCGACATCCGCCATGCCCGTGGCCGACATGTTCTGGGGCGACCGATATGGTGTCGTGACCGATCCGTTCGGCCATCGCTGGTCGATCGCGACACACATCGAGGATGTCAGCCCGGAGCAGTGCGCCGAGCGTGCGGAGAAGTTTTTTGCCGATATGGCCGGTTCGTGCGGGTCGCAGTAGGCGAGCGCATATAGGCACCCGGCCGTCGGGCATGTGTTGGCTCACCACTGTCAAGACACGATCCTTGGGGGATCGTGTCTTGACAGTGCCACGCTTCGAGAAACCCTGATCGGTCCATCCCCTATTCATTCACGGTCGATGCCATTCCGTGCAAGGCGCACACAGCGGGGCATCTCCGCAGATCCTGGAGCGGATGGTTTCCAATCTGTCCGACCGCCAAATATCCGAAATGGGCGTATCGGTGAGAAGGCCAAGCGTCTGGGTGCCCGCGAAATCCTGGTCGCAGGTTGTTACACGCCCATCGGCGAGGACGATCATCCGGGAAAACACGCGCCGGCACGGGGCGCGATCCGGCGGCGCTGTCTCCGTGACCGCCCGCCGGGGTAACTGGCCCGCGTGATGGCTGTAGCCCGTCACCTGCACCATGCCCAATCGGTTCTGCCAGTGATCGACGAATGTCTCCAGATCGTCGAGCGTTTCGTTCGCCTTGATCATCGACGGTACGATCATCGGCAACACTTGCTGTTGTTCCGATCGTCGCGCCAACCAGCGTTCCACTTGGTCGCAGACAGCCTGATACACATCGGTTCCGTGTACGCGGAGATAGGTCTCGACACTCGCCGCATCCAGTGTGACCTCTACCAGATCGACGGGGGTTTCAAACAGGGCCGCATCGATACGGGCATCTGTCCGGGACGCGCCGGTTCGAACCGCGATCGCCGCCGCGCCGCCGTCGCGAAGGATTCGGCAGATGTCGCCAAACCGGGGATGCGCCGTCGGCTCGCCGAAACCCGCCAGAACGATCCGAACATCATCATCGTTTGCGATCCACTCCGCGATCCGCCGAATGATCTCCAAGTCGATCGGGCCTCGCTGCCCCACCGCCGCCCCACGTGGCCGCAACAGAGCGCCCTCTCCCAACGGATCGTCGGTGGTCAGTTCGATCTCGATCTCTTCGGGGATGTCCGCCACGCGATTCGCTTCCGAAGTGGTCAGCCATCGGGCGATCTTCAGGGCATCCCAGGATTCTCCGCCCGCATCGAATAGACGCCGAACTCGATCCGAAGACCGTCGGGTATCGACCAACAATCGTCCCGCCGCCTGAACGATCTCGGCCGACGGTCGATAGCAGGCCTCCTTGCCCGTCAGATCGGGCAGTGGATGATTGGGCTGATAGACCAGCACCGCGCCCGGAGGTTGGCCCGTCTTGGCGATTTCTGACAGGACGCCGCGGTCGATGACGACGGCGCCGAGACCGGGCGGGGCCTGGACCACGGTCATCTTTGCCAGCGTGAGATTCTCCTCAAAGTGGCGAGCCATCGCGTCGAGCAATCGTGGATCCAGCAGCGGCGCGGCCGCGGGAATCGACAGAATCGCATCTGCGCCGTGCTTCTCCACCATTGCGTGGACCAAAGTAATATGGATGTCCTCGTCGAAGACACACAGGCTGCCGATGCCCCCGCGCCATCCGTTCAACCCCCACATCCGACCGGCCCGAACAAGCGTGCGATAGGGGGCCGGTCCGGCGGCGTGGGTCTCCAGCTTGACGGGGAGACCGTCGAGCAATGCGTGGATCGACTCGGCCTGATTCGAAGGGCACAGAACACAGACGTCCGCACAGGTCTCCATTGCGAGGGCTCGTTCAATCGTTCGGCGGAGGACCGGTTGGCCGAACAAATCGTCGGCGAGTCGTGAGCGCGTACCGATCGGGGAGGTTTCGAGGTCGACCGCGATCGTGGCGATGAGTTTCATACCGCGCCCTCGCGCCGATCCTCGGATTCGGCCATGGTTTGGTCGAATCGTTCCAGGGAATCGTCGAAGATGGATTCCAATTCGTCGCAGCCCTCGAGGAGCGACTCGATAAACCGCCGATCGCGTTTGAGCTGTCGCATCGCGCGGGTCTTGCCTTCGACCGCGTCGACCGCGAGTCGTCGGTCCGCGGCGAACTTCTGCAATTCCGCGAGTTGAGAAACATCTCGTACCATCTGGAAGATGACATCCTGTTCCTGAACCAACGTGCGGAGTTCGTCTATGCGAGCGATCCGGTTATTGAATTTTTTTGGATTTCCGACCAGGCCTTCCAACTCACTGAGGAGTGAGCAAGTTTCCTCACACAGTCGGCGAAATACATCCAGCTCTTCCCGTCGCGTGTGCAGAACATCTCGGGCCGATTGCAGGGTGGCGATGTTGAACCGGTTCGCGTTGAGGTATGAAAAACAGCTTGGGTTGATGGATCGTGTGCAGAATTTTTCGATGGCTTCTTTGAGCGGCATGTTCGTCGCGCCCGTTTTCATCGCGCCGCCTTCGGTGGCGTCGATGATTCGTGCGGCCGATCGGGCGAAATCGCGTTCGAACTGTTCGAGGTAGGTGAACATCTGTTCATCGGTGTAGATTTCTCCGCCGTGGACGTCTTCGATTTTTCGCAGCAACTCGCGTTGGCGGACGATTCGCTCCCATTCCTTCATTTCGAGCGTCATGTATCGACCGAGTTCCGGACCCCAGGATCGGTGAATCGCTACTCCCGGGGCATAGTAACAATGACCCGAAAAGGCGAGATCCTGCCCGATGAAGATGATCGGATCGCAACCCAGCCACTGTGCGAGATAGAACGCCAAATGCATGACCGTCGCGCCGGCCTCGATCGGCGCCCGTTTGGCAAGCTGCTCGCCGAGGCAGCGATGGGCGAATGGGTTGTCGAGCATGACGACACGGCGGCGCTGCTCCGTGCTTCCGCCGACGAATGCGTCTACCGCATGCCAGGAAGCCTTGGGCTCCGCGACGAGGACGACATCGTCGGGGATATCCAATGCCTCGAAGAATTGGCGGGAAAGATCACTGAAATCGAGCGTGGTGACGAAATGCGGTTTGATGTCTCGGCTCAGGAGCGGTTTCAGCGTGGTCTGTGCCGCGATGAGGACGGCGCGGTCGCCGAGTTCCTTTAGCTGGTCTACATTTCTTGCTAATGAGGGTCCGGCGGCCACGAGGATCGCCGGAATGCCGCTGAACTTGCGATGGAGAATTTCCGGCGGGGGGGATGTCACATAGGTGGGCAGGTTGTTGGCGATGTTTCGGCAGGTCAGACCTGCGTTGCGAACCAGGGTGATCAGCGACATCTTCGCGAAGGCGGCGAAATCCGTGATCGCCTTGCGGCATGAGGCGTGGTATTGGGTGTTGTGATTCCGCGCCACGGGCGGAACCGCGAAGACCGTGCCGAGCATGAGTCTTGTCGCGTGGCGGCTGATTCGCTCGTGGAAGCGGGCCTTGTCAAGCCGCGTCAGGATCTCCACATGGCCCGTGGCCAGTTCTCGCGACAGGTCGGTCGTCTCCAGCGCGGTCTTGACGGTCACGAGGTCAGGCTCGCTGACGAAGACGACGGTTTCGTCACCGAATCGCTCGAAGAGGGCCTTGAGATGGTAGCCCAGCCCCAGACCACAAAGGATCACGCAGGCGGTGTCCTCGGTTTCGAGCGCGCGGCAGAAGTCGTCGGCCTCTCGTTTGGGGTTATGGCGGCTGTGGAGCCAGAGTGTTCGGCCGTCGTCTGTCGTGATGCCGGCGGTCTTGTCGTCCGTGCGGGTGGGGTGGAGGACGAGCGAGGCGTCGGGGGGCAGATCGTCGAGGGTCTGTGCGAGCTTGGGATCGTGGCGCCAGAGTTGGCGCATGTTTTCGAGGAAGATCGTGTTGATCGCCGTCGTCGCGTTCACGAAGGCATTCTACTGGAAACTGGAAAGTGGAAACTGGAAACTACCACCCCACAATGTTGTAGCCGGCGTCCACATAGTGAACCTCGCCGGTGACGCCGCTGGAGAGATCGCTGCAGAGATAGAGGCCCGTCTTGCCGACCTCGTCGGCGGTGATGTTGCGGCGGAGGGGCGACTTGGTGGGATAGTGATCCAATATCTTGTCGAAGCCGCCTATGCCGGCGGAGCTCAACGTGCGGACCGGACCGGCACTGAGCCCGTTGACCCGGACGCGACGAAGATCGCCGAGGTCGGCAGAGAGATAACGAACCGTGCTCTCCAGTGCCGCCTTGCAGACGCCCATGACGTTGTAGCCGGGCATGAAGCGAACGGAGCCGAGGTAGGTCAGTGTCAGGACCGAAGACCCTTCGCGTAAGAGTTCATAGGCCTTCTGGCAGACCGAGATCAGGGAATAGACGCTGATATCCATCGCCTGCTTGAAATCGTCGCGACCGGTCTGGTAGAAGCGATTGGTCAGGCAATCACGGTTTGCGTATGCGACGGCATGAACGAGAAAATCGATCTTGTCGAAGGACTCGCCGACACGCTGCATGAATTGTTCGATGTCGTCATCTTTCGTGACGTCGCAGGGGTGGATGATCTTCGCACCGATCGGCTCGGCGAGCATTCGCACCCGACGCTCCATCTTGTCGCCGGGTAGATGGTTGAATGCGATCTCCGCGCCTTCCGCGTGCAACATACTGGCGATGTGCCACGCCAAACTGTGGTCGTTGGCTACACCGATTACGACTCCCTTTTTGCCGCTCATCAATCCCATGCGCACACGTCTCCTCAGATGTACCCCGAGATCTAAGCCGTCAGTTTCATTCCCTTACGAGGGGTGAAGCGAACAATTGCCTCATTTCACGGCCGCTGACGCTGGTAATGTATGGATTCTCGGGGGAAAAGTCCAGTATGGCCAAAACGACGTGTAAATCGTCCTGTAGCAGGTCTCGCGGGGCCGTTTGGAGGGGTCCATCACAGCTCCCACGCCCCGCGAACCCAGCGTAGGATGGGTCATCAGACCCATCTGTTGATCATGCGGATC
>CAYXGR010000048.1:12314-13861 GCA_964464525.1 uncultured Planctomycetaceae bacterium | reverse complement strand
ACGGTCGCGGCTCTGCTCGGGCTTTTCAACCACTCTCACAATCCGCGCAATTCTGGCGTTTGTGCGACCCGGGATGCAATCCTCCAACGCATCCTCGTATTCGTGAATGCCCCGATAATCTCTGTGCACCTACCCAAAATTTATGATTATGGATATGTACCAAATGCCCCTTCAATCCGATGACTGCATCGGCCACGGTCGTGTCATTGTGGGTCGTGTGGATCAATCGAAAAAGACGCCCGCAGCATCGAGACGCCCTCATGAAGCCTTTGCTGAATATTTTCAGGTGTATCGATGCGAGGGGATGGCCGTGGTGATAACGCTCGAATAGGAGCGTCACCGCGACACCCTCATCTTCTGCCTGATTGTCTGGTTCATCCTGGGATTGACAGGCACGTTGGTGTTGTCGATCGGATCAGGTGAATTCCACCCGGGTTGATCGAACCGGATCATCTTGGCAGCCACCGGACGAACGCGGTCCTCAGGTAGCCGGGGTTGCAGGCAAGAACTCGATGCGCGCACCCTTATCGCGAAAGATGCCCTGAAAACGGCACTCGCGCAAGTCGCAGGTGCCTACGGTTAATCAATGAGGAGAACATCACAATGAAGACTCGTTGGAAACTCGCACTCTGTATCGGGATCGCAACGATCGCGGGATGTGGCATGATGGCCGGCGGCGGGGCATGCGACCCAGCTATTGGCGGCCTGCCCTCCATCAACTCCGTCACCCCACTGTCCGGCTATGCGGGCACCTTGGTGACTATCTCGGGATCCGGCTTCGGCGAGGAGTGGGAGGACAACCATGTCATGATCGGCACCGTGGCGGCCCAGGTCGTCACTGCCAGCCCGACCCAGTTGGAGGCCCTGGTTGGAATCGGCGCCAAAAGCGGGGCTGTCTCGGTAGAGGTGAACGGCGGCACCGATTCGATCGCCGACAATTTCGAGATTCTCGACTGGCCGGCCACCGGCTCCGGTGAGGATGGGCCGCCGATCTTCTTCGAGGGTCACGGTCTCGGCGTGCCATTGGGCAGCGCCAAGAACAAGGGATCGGCAGCGGCCAACAAGTTGCCCTCGACCGGTCAGCTTCAGGTGCTGGTGATCCCGTCGTATCCCACAGATCGAGTACCGGGAAATCTCGCGAACGAGAAACAGTCCATCGCCGCCCGATGGACCGATGTGAACACCTATTACAACCAGGCCAGCTTCGGCACGCTCGATGTACAGATCACGGTGGCTGACTGGGTTCCTCTCACGGGAAACTTCAACGATTATGTGCTGCAGAAGGGTGGATCCCCACCGGGCGTGGCCGATCCGTGGTGGGCGTCGAACCTCCGGCCCTCGGTGCTGGACCGGTTTCGGGCGGAGTGTGCCAACGGCGTGGTCACCACTCAGGGTCTCGATCTGGACAACTTCGACGTCATGGCCAGCTACATCTGGATCAACGGTGCTTTCATCCGTGCCTGGGGGGGGGCGACTCAAAGCAACTTCGCGTATGCCGGCAACGGGCTGGATTTCAATATCACCGCGGATCACGAAATCTGGCAGAT
>CAYXGR010000048.1:10676-12214 GCA_964464525.1 uncultured Planctomycetaceae bacterium | reverse complement strand
GATGGCGGCGTGGTTGTTACCAAGGTCATCACCGACGAGGTGAACAACAACCAGGAGATGCGGTTTATCACCCTGCTCCATGCGAACGCGACGGTCCTGGGCTCGGGTGAAGTTGCCACCGATCCGGCCCGCGGACTCAAGATCATCGTCAACACGATCTACACCGACACGGCGGATGCGGATCGGCTGGTCTGCTCCGTGACCGTCGAGTGGGCCCAAAGCCTGCAGCCGGATCCAAACGCGGATTTCGACCTTCGTATCGATCCGTGGGGTCCGGGCTGGGAAACACCGGACATCTGGATCGACCGCGAACCCTGGAACGTCTTTGATACGACGGACGCCGGCGGCAACCCGACGGGCAACGGCGACGTACCGCAGGTTGGAGAGATCAACCACTTCTTTGGCCGGGTTCACTGCGACGGGGGGACCGACGCAACGAACGTCAGGCTGACGTACTACGCCATCAACCCACCGGGTGTGGGGGACAATGGCACCTGGACGCCGCTGGATACGCAGGAGATTCCCCTGGTGTCAGCGGGGGGCCAGGCGGATGACAACACCAACTGGGTGCCGATCGTCGGCGAGCACACCTGCCTGCAGGTGATCGCCGAGCACCAGGCCGGCGAAGTGACCTTTGGGAACAACAAGGCCCAGGAGAACGTCTTTGAGTTTGAGCCGGTGGCCGACAGTGTTCCGGATCCGATCAAGATCCCGCTGGCCGTGCGTAATCCGCTCAACGAGTCGAGCCTCGTCTGGATCCACCTGGAGGGAGTCCCCCAAGGGTACAAGGTGCAGTTGCCCCATCACTGGGTCTATTTACCGGCATTGGGCCATAAGGAGATGGAGGCAATCGTCATCCCCTTGGACGATATAGAGAGCACGCAACGGGCGTTAATGGATCTGAGCGTCACGGGAGATATTCCCCATTCCTATGGAGATCAGGTGGGCGGGGTCTACCCGGCGTCGCGCGCCCTGCCGATCGGCGGGTTTGTGGCCAAAATCCGGCCCAAGCATCGCATCGCTCTCAAGATCAATCAGGATCGGGATCGAACGACGAGCACGGCCATCGGAGTCATGGGAAGTATGACACCGAGCTACGTAGATCAGCCGGTGCTCGTTGTGCTGGAGGGTCCGACGGGAATCGTGTCGGGGCAGACTGTGAAGACGGATGCCCAGGGGGGCTTCCTGACGTCATTTGACCTGACGCAACCCCCATTTGGCGGGACCACGCGGCAACCCGGTTCACCGGCATCGGGCAACTACAAGGCCCGTGCCTATACGATCCACGCGCCCGATGTGATCAGTGTGACATCGAACGAGGTGTCGATCCCATTCCCATAGGATCGCGTGCCGGCGGGGGAAACGCCGAAACGTCGAAAAGTCAAAAAGTCAAAAAGTCAAAATAACAACAACAAAAACAGAAACATAGACAGAAACATAGACTAAAACAAATAACATCTGTAATCAGGTGTATAGAAATGGCGCCGGGCATGCTTACCCGCCCCATACGGCCGGGGCGTGTAAGCATGGCACCCGGC
>CAYXGR010000048.1:8205-10576 GCA_964464525.1 uncultured Planctomycetaceae bacterium | reverse complement strand
GCATGGCACCCGGCCTTGTCAGAGCCGCGCCCGTAAGGAAGTGGTCCACGTTTGGCCACCAATACCGCTCCCTCACGGTCGCGGCTCTGAATAAAATACCACTTGTTAGACACCCTCTCAGTCGGGGATCGCTTGTTTCCAGTGATCATCCACCTGAATGGCCATCAGGGTCACGTCGTCGTGGACGAGGGGGCCTTCGGTCCAATCGCGCAATCTTTCTATGACGCCGCGTTTCAATGCGTCGGCCCCTCCCGGTCCAAACTCCGCGACCGTCGAGCACAAACGATTCATGCCGAATAATACACCTGAGGGGCTGGGCGCTTCGAGCACGCCGTCGCTGTAGATCAGGACGATCTCGTTCTTTTGCAGCGGTGTATTGCCCATGACGTACTCCGCTCGATCCACCACGCCGAATGGCAGATTCGCCGTCTTTTCTCCGATGTCGATTTTCATTTCTTGACAGGACCCCAATCGCGCACGCATGAGCATCGGCGGATGACCGGCATAGCAGAAGTAGGCATGCTTCAGATCCCGGTAAAACGATAATACGACCGCCGTAGTGATCGATTGGTAATCACGCCTGATGATGCGTGTGTTCAGGTCCGCCATCATCCCGGGCAGATCCGGATCGTCGAGCCGGGTGGCCATCTGTTGGTAGACCCACTCGCTGATCCGGCTGATCTGCTCGCCGTGGCCCATGACGTCGGCCAGGGCAATCCGGGTGACCCGGTTGGCGCTGCACAGGGAGAGATAATAGATATCTCCGCCCTTGCCACCATCACAGGCGCTGGAGAACAGACTCACGTTCAACCCCGGCGAGCACACATCGATGTCCTGATTTTGGATACCCCCCCACACTTCGGAGCATTTCAGCGTCTGCATGTCTTTCGCCTCGGATTCCCCTTGCGGGTTGGGGTCAATGAAGATCACCTGTCGCTGGCTAGACCGGCCTGTGGGGAATCGGTCGACGTGGCGTTGTCGTGCAGAATTGCGCGGGCTCTCTGTTCTACCGTCGCCCAGGTCTGGACCAGGTCGGCCGATCCGATGGCGTCGGGCCATTTCACCTGGGGGTGATTTCGGATTGAGGCCAGCAGGCGGAGTTGGCCGGGGGACAGGTAGTTGTCGGGGGATTGCTTGCGGCCGATGGCCGCGTTGATTCGCGATGCCTGGAGCGGTGTCATGGGGATATGGCGATACACCGTCTTTGAGAGGTAATACTTCGGCTGCTTGTCCGGGCGAATGGCGACATCTGTCCGAACGACCGCCGGGCCTGCGAGACCCTTTGCGACACGTCGCTGGTCGTCATCCCGCGCGAAGACATGACTTGCGCAGTCCAGCGATTGGGCCTTCGAAACCAGCGCCTTGTAGTCAACCAACCTGGGATCGAACTCGACCTCCACGACTTCCTTCTTGTCCAGAAAACCCGGCATCGTTGTGATTACGCCGTTGACATCGCCCAGCGCACCCTCGCCCTCCCAGAAACAGTGCATCGCGAACGTTGCCCGCTTCAGGCCCTGCTTCCGGGCGGCGCACTCCTCCGCAAGCAGAGCCAGATAGGCAGGCACCTCTGAACCGGTCTTTTTCAAGGCCGCGACCATCGCCGACGCCAGACCGCCGACGGTGTAGTCCTCGGCGACGCGCGTGGCGAGGGGTTTGCGATCATGCGTGATGATCCGAACAACCGGATTGTTCCAGGCCGGCTCCTTGAACGATCTCAGCGTCCGTTCGTCGTCGCCCTTGATGTTGTTATAGACGGCGAGGGGGACGAACAGCGACTCCGCCGCGTCGCGGATGAGCGGATGGCTGAGCACCTGGTTTCCATAATTGACGCATGTCGAGCAGCCGGGGACTTCTTGAAAGAGGATCAGGAGCGGCTTGTGCCCGGCCTTGGCCCGGCGGGCGGCAGCATCGAACCCGCGCTGCCAGTCGATCCGGCCGAGTTCCTTCGGGGTGGTTGGCTGACTCACGGCTTTCGCATGGACCGATGGGGGAGCGGCTGATGACGGCGCTGTCCCGCTGCCAAGCATGATGATTCCCAGATAGGATCCGATCCCGATGGCGAGGCGTGCGTTTGATTTTTTCATCGCTGGACTCCGGCGGGGGTAAGCGGCTCGATGAATCCCCTCTCGGGGGTTATTCTAATGGCGAGATCGTCGTTGATGCGAATCCAAGCTGTTGAAATCCGTCGGGCCTGGCGAGGCGAATCGGACGGCATGGCCGCAATCGTGCTCCCTGATCAGTCACCCTCGATGCCTGGCCATGCCACCCTGCCGCTATTGGCGGGAAACGCCGCTGCTGAGGGCGTGTATGATCCATCACAGGGGTTGGGTTTGGCGGGTCGGGTAGGAGTCGGCTCGCCCACTGCCAAGAC
>CAYXGR010000048.1:0-8105 GCA_964464525.1 uncultured Planctomycetaceae bacterium | reverse complement strand
TTTTACGGAATGAATCGTGCGAAACAGGCACTATTCAGGGAATTCGGAGGCCGGTTCCGTCGGTGAAATTGATCTGCAACCAACCTCTAATCATAAGGTTATCAACGAAACCGACCGGAATGATGCCCGGTATCCCAATATCGCCCCCTTGAAAAATATAGAGGCTGGGGCTACAAAACTTGGTTTATCCTCGCGGAGGGTGACGGAACCCGACCGCAAACCCATGTGTCGTCTGCTCGGAATGGTATGTCCGGCGAGCGCGACGCGTGTTGAGCCGGAAGACGATGGAATATGAAGTTCATTCTCCTGGATCAGATCGTTTCCATCGAGCCGCCAACGCGGATCGTGACGCGGAAGACGCTGTCGCTGGCGGAGGAATATCTCGCCGACCACTTTCCGACGTTTCCGGTGATGCCGGGTGTTCTGATGCTGGAGTCGATGGTTCAATCGGCGGCCTGGTTGGTTCGAGTGACTCAGGATTTCAAGCACAGTATCGTTGTGCTGGAAGAGGCAAAGAATATCAGTTACAAGAGCTTCGTATCGCCGGGCGGGTCGCTGGAAGTGACGGCCGAGGCGATCCGGATCGAGGATCACACGAGCGAATTCAAAACTTATGGCCGCCGCGGCGAGGATGAAATCGTCAAGGCTCGATTGAAGCTGCGGCATTATAATCTGTCGGATACGGATTCGAGATCGTCGGACACCGACGCAAAAGTGATTGCCGATCTTCGGATGAATTTTAGATTGCTCGGCGGGCCAGCGGCGTTGGAGATGGCCCCAGCGTTGACGAACAACGGTTGAGAAGTTGGGCAGGGAGGATTTTTAAGAATGTCGATGAGTCGTGAGGACGTGTACGGAAAAGTGAAGAATGTGCTGGTCGACGCATTGGGCGTGGACGATGACGAGATCCGGGAGGACGCCACGTTGACGGCCGATCTGGGTGCCGAGTCGATCGATTTTCTCGATATCGTCTTTCGTCTGGAGAAGACGTTTTCGATCAAGATTCCGCGCGGAGAATTATTCCCGGATGACATACTCAACAATCCCGAGTATGTGGACGGGGGCAAGATGACCGAGAAGGGCCTGGCGACCTTGAAGAGCGCGATGCCGCATGCGGATTTCACCGATTTTGAGGCCGATCCGGATGTGGCCCAGATGCCGAACCTGTTCACCGTCAAAACCATTGTGAATTATGTCACAACCAAGTTGGCGGCCTGAATCCCGTGCGCTGGATCTGGATCGACAAGTTTACGGACTTCCAATCCGGGCATCGGGCGACGGCGATTAAGAACGTCAGCCTCGCCGAGGGGCACCTGCACGATCATTTCCCCGCCTACCCGATCATGCCGGCCTGCCTGATCATCGAGGGCATGGCCCAGACCGCCGGCATCCTCGTCGGCGAGGCCCGGGGGTTTCGTGAGAAAGTCATCCTGGCGAAGGTGAAGCGGGCCCGCTTCGAGAGGGAGGTGCGGCCCGGCGATCAGTTGCAGTACGACGCGACGATTGAACAGGTCACACCCGAAGCGGCGATGACCGCGGGCCATGTCAGCGTCAACGGCGATGCGCTGGCTGAGATCGACATTGTGTTCTCCCATATCGACAACAACATGAGCGGGCTCGTCTTTCCCGAGGAGAACTTCGTGTTTACGGAAGAATTCAAATCGCTACTGAACACATACAACATCTCAGCCGCCGCGGCATCGTCCGCCGGCTAGGGATGTGGGCCGAGAGGGCCTGAGCGCATGAAGAAGAATCGCGTTGTCATCACCGGGCTCGGCGCCATCACGCCCGTCGGCGTGGGGATCGCCGAAACCTTCGACGCACTCGTCGAGAAGAAGAGCGGCGTGGATCAGATCCGGGCATTTGATCCCGGCCGGTTCTCTTCACAAATCGGCGGCGAGGTCAAGGAACTCAAGGTCAAGGACTGTGTCCCGAAAAGCTACCGCAAGGCCACGAAGGTGATGGCCCGCGATATCGAACTGGCCGTCGTTGCCGCCTATCACGCGGTGAAGGACGCGGGTCTGAAAACGAAATGCATCGTCGATCGCGGCGAGGCCGAGGGCGGCGTCGATGTCGATTCGACGCGTTTCGGGGCCAACATCGGGGCCGGTCTGATCTGCGCGGACCTGACGGAACTGGCCGGCGCGCTGGCGACGGCGGTCGACAAACCGGACGCCCCTTCTGATCGCGACTTCAGCCTCACCCGATGGGGCAACGAGGGCATGACCAACCTGACGCCGTTGTGGCTGCTCAAATTTCTGCCCAACATGCTGGCCTGCCACGTGACGATCGTTCACGACTGTCAGGCGCCTTCGAACACCATCACCTGCGGCGAGGCGAGTTCGCATCTGGCGATCGGCGAGGCCTACCGCACGATCGAGCGCGGCGCCGCCGACATCTGCATCTGCGGCGGGGCCGAGAGTAAGATGAACCCGATGGGTCTGATGCGTCCCCTGCTGAATGGACGGCTGACAACTCAGGGTAATGATGCTCCCGCGACAGCCTGCCGGCCCTTCGACACGCGTCGCTCGGGCGGCGTGGTCTCCGAGGGGGCCGGGCTGATCATCCTCGAGGAGGCCGAGCGTGCCCGCGCCCGGGGGGCGAAGATCTATGGCGAAATCATCGGCTTCGGGGCCTCGGTCAACTGCTCGCATTGGATGAAGCCGCAGGCCGACGGTCGATCGCATGTCCTGGCGATCAGCAAGGCCCTGCGGGATGCAGGGCTGTCGGCCGATCAGGTTGACCTGATCAACGCCTTCGGGGCCGGGACACCGGAGCACGACTTGTCGGAATCGGCGGCGATTCGCGAGGTGTTCGGCAAACGGGCCCCGACGCTGCCCGTGCTGGCGACCAAAGGAGCAATGGGCAACAACGGGGCCGGAAGCGGTGCGATCGACGTGTCGGTTCTGGCGATGGCGATGCATCGCGGCGTGGTGCCGCCGTCGGTAAACACAGAGGAACTCGATCCGGCGTGCGGGATCAACGTGGTCCGCGGTGATCCGATCGATACCCATGCGGGCGTTGCGATATCGATGGCGAGCGCACTGTCCGGCGGCCAGTCCGCCGTGTTGATCATCAAGAGGTTTACAAAATCATGAACCGACGTGTGGTTGTCACGGGAATCGGCTGGATCACACCGCTCGGGCACGATATCGAATCGGCCTGGGCGGGCATACTCGCTGGCAAGAGCGGCATCGCGAAGACGACCATCTTCAACGCGGGCACCTTTCCCACCCAGTTTTCCGCCGAGGTCAAGGGTTTCGACTTGAAGGGCTTTCTGAGCGAATCAGAGTATGCCCTGCACCAGGACGTGAGCCGTCAGGCCGGATTCGCCCTGGCTGCGGCCCGGCTCGCCTGGAGCGACTCGCGTCTGGACGATTTGGCCAGGCTGGACAAGCAACAGGTTGGTGTCTATCTCGGCGGAGGGGAAGGGCCGCTGGATTTCGATCATTTCGCGACAGCGGCCGTCGAGGGCTGGAACTTCGAGAATGATGATCTGGACACCCGCCGCTGGGCCGAGGTTGCCTACGAACGGCTCGAGGCCATCGTCGAGGCGGAGCAGGATCCGAACATGGCGGCCGGGCACATCGCCCATCTCTTCGGCCTTGAGGGACCAAACTTCAATACTCTGACCGCTTGCGCCGCGAGCACTCAGGCGATCGGCGAGGCCACCAACCTGATCCGCTACGGCGACGCCGAGGTGATGGTCTCGGGCGGTTGCCATTCGATGATTCATCCGCTGGGCGTGACCGGTTTCAACCGGCTGACGGCGCTTTCAACGCGGAATGATTCCTGCGTGTCGGCCTCACGGCCGTTCGACCGGACGCGGGATGGTTTCGTTCTGGGCGAGGGGGCGGGGATGCTCATTCTGGAGGAACTGGAGCATGCCCGATCGCGCGGTGCCCGGATCCTGGCCGAGATACGCGGCTACGGCTCGACGGCCGACGCCTTCCGGATCACCGACATCCACGAGGACGGCCGCGGGGGGATGGCGTCAATGCGCCTGGCAATCAAAGACGCCGGACTTGAAACGAATGAGATAGACTACATTTCGGCACACGGGACCGGCACACAGGAAAACGACAAGATCGAGAGCAAGGCGATTCGGGGGGTTTTCGGCAAACGTGCCCAAGAGGTTCCGATCAGCAGCGTCAAAAGCATGATGGGCCACCTGATCGCGGCGGCCGGCGCCTGCGAACTGATCACCTGCATCCTGGCCATCCGTGACCAGGTCTTGCCGCCGACGATGCACTACGAACACCCCGATCCGCTGTGCGATCTCGACTATGTGCCCAACGCCAAGCGCCCGGCGAAGGTGCAAACCTGCCTGAGCAATTCCTTCGGCTTCGGCGGCCAGAACGATACGCTGGTGGTTTCGGCGTATGAGGGGTAATCACCCAGCATCATCACGTCAGGATCGCACGCCGATTCGCTCTTCCAGTTGAGGGTCGGTCTGCCGCTCGCGGACGTTGAAGTAGCGGGCCTCCGGGTGGTGGGTGATGATCGCACTGGTGGATTGCTCCGGCTCCAACTGGAATTCCTCGCTGAGCGCCACCTCGATGCGGCCCGGCTCCAGGAGCGGCCACAATTTCGCCTGGTCCTCCAGGTTTGGGCAGGCCGGATAGCCGAAGCTGTAGCGGCTGCCCTGATAGCCCTGCTGGAAAAGCCGCCGGGTCTCGCGGGCGTCTTGGCCGGAGATTCCCAATTCCATCCGTACCTGTTTGTGTAAATACTCCGCGAGGGCCTCGGCGGTCTCTACGCCAAGACCGTGCAGGTGCAGATAGTCGCGGTAGCGGTCCTTGCGAAACCACTCGGCGGCCACATCCGACGCGCGGGGGCCGACGGTCACAATCTGCATGGCGACTACGTCGATCTCTCCGCTTTGTACCGGTCGCCAGAAATCCGACAGGCACCAATAGGGCGCTCGCGATTGTCTCGGAAAGGTGAACCGCTCGATCTCCTTCCGCTCGAAGGCGCCGCCGTCGAGCGATCCTGAATCGACCGGCGGTTCGTAGAGAATGAGATCGTCGCCGTCGCTGTTGCAGGGCCAGTAGCCGTAGACCGCCTGGGGTTGGAGGATCGTCTCCCGACCGCACTGCTCGAGTAGTTGGTTGAAGATCGGCCGGACTTCGTTCTTGATGAAGGCCGCATAATCCTCGCGATCGCGATTTTGCTTCTTATACTGCCACTGCACGTTGAACAGCATTTTTTCGTTGATGTAGCCGACAACGGATTGAAGATTGATTCGCTCGATGACACGGCTGCCCCAGAAGGGCGGCGTGGGAATCAATACATCGGTGGCGATTTCGCTGCGCGTGGGCATCGCCTTGGCATCGGCCGCTTTGCGCGCGGGTCGGGAGGGCCGCGGGGCAGGGGTCTTTTTCGCAGTGTCCACCAGGGGTTTGCCGTCCGCGAGACGATCCATCAGGGCCAGGCCCTCGAAGGCATCCTTCGCGTAGGTCACGTCGCCATCGTATATTGCGCGAAGATCGTTTTCCACGTACTTACGCGTCAGGGCTGCCCCGCCGAGGATGATCGGAACCTTCAGACCACGCTCGTTCAGTGTTTTCAGGTTGTCGCGCATGACGAGCGTCGATTTCACGAGCAGGCCCGACAGGCCGATCGCGTCGGCGTTGTGCTTCTCGAAGGCCTCGATGATGCTGCTGATGGGCTGTTTGATGCCGATGTTGTGGACGGTGTAGCCGTTGTTCGTCAGGATGATGTCGACCAGGTTTTTTCCGATGTCGTGGACGTCGCCCTTGACGGTGGCAAGGACGAGGGTTCCCTTGCTGTCGCCGGCGACACGATCCATGTGGGGCTCGAGATAGGCCACGGCCGTCTTCATCGTTTCCGCCGACGAGAGCACGAACGGCAACTGCATCTTCCCCGCGCCGAACAGTTCGCCGACAACGCGCATGCCGTCGAGCAGGAAGGTATTGACGATCTCCAGCGGCTTGTACTGCTTCATCGCCTCTTCGAGGTCTTTGTCGATGTCGATGCGCTCGCCGTCGATGATCCGCTGCTTGAGCCGCTCCTCGATAGGCAGGTTGGCGATCACCTTCTTCTCGCCGACGGTCTCTCCCTCATCAAACATCGAGATGAATTGATGCAGGGGATCGAAACCGTCGCGGCGACGATCGTGGATCAGATCGAGCGCCGCGTTCCAGCGTTCGTCGCTGATCCGGTTGCGCGGAAGAATCTTACTCGCATGGACGATCGCCGCCGTCAGACCGCGCTCGAGCGCCTCGGACAGGAAGACCGAGTTCAGGACCGCCCGGGCGACCGGTAGGAGACCGAAACTGACATTCGACAGGCCGAGGATCGTGCCGCAGCGCGGAAGTGCCTTCGTGATCCGCTCGATGCCGTCGAGGGTCTCCAAGGCCAACCGCCGATCGGCATCGTTTCCGGTCGTGATCGGAAAAGTCAGGCAATCGAAAAGAATGTCCTCCTCCGGAATGCCGTATTTTTCCGTCAACAAGCCGTGAAGACGCCGGGCGATTTCGATCTTGCGATCCGCCGTCTTGGCCATCGCCTCTTCGGGGTCTTCGTCGATCGTCAGGGCCACGACGGCGGCGCCGTAGCGTCTGAGCAGCGGGCAGACGGCCTTCAACTTGTCCTCGCCGTCCTCCAGGTTCACGGAGTTGACGATGCACTTTCCGCCGGCCAGCTTGAGACCTGCCTCCAAAACCGGCGGCTCGGTCGAATCGAGCATCAGCGGCGCCGTCACATCCTTCGTATACCTCGCGGCGACGGCCTGCATGTCGGCCACCCCATCGCGGCCAACATAGTCGACACACAGGTCTAATACGTGTGATCCCCCCTTGACCTGTTCGCGGCCCATCTCAACCAGACCGTCCAGATCGCCCTCGACGAGCAAGCGTTTAAACTTGCGGCTGCCGTTGGTGTTGCTCCGCTCGCCGACGATCAGAAAGCTCGTGTCCTGTTTGAGCGTGACGGCCTGATAGAGACTGGAAACACTCGGGGTCCACTCGGGCGTGCGCTGCTTCGGCTTCAGATCCTTCACCGCGGCATGGACCGCGGCGATGTGCTCCGTGGTCGTCCCGCAACAACCGCCGACGAGGTTCACGCCGTCTGTCACGACGAATTCGCGGAGGTGCCGGGCCAGCTCGTCCGGCGTGAGCGCGTAGTGCGTCTTGCCGTCGACGAGCTGCGGCAGACCGGCGTTGGGCACGACGCTGATCATCCGCCGGCAGTGTTGCCCCAGATAGCGAACGTGTTCCGACATTTCCTGCGGACCGGTCGCGCAGTTAATACCGATGATCTGAACCTGGGGAAAGGCCTCCAACGCAGCCACGGCCGCGGCGATCTCTGTACCGACGAGCATCGTGCCGGTCACTTCAATCGTGATCTGGCAGATGATGGGAACCTCGACTCCCTTTTCGCGCATCGCATCGGTCGCGCCGCAAATCGCCGACTTGGCCTGGAGGATGTCCTGACTGGTCTCGATGATGAAGGCATCGACGCCGCCGTCGAGCAGACCACGAGCCTGTTCGGTGTAGCTGTCCTGCAGACAGTCGAACGTCGTGTGGCCAAGCGACGGGAGCTTGGTACCCGGCCCCATCGAGCCGAGGACGAATCGGGGAGCGTCAGGTTGGTTGAACTTTTCGACGGCGCGGCGGGCGATCTCGGCGGCGCGGCGGTTCAATTCGCGTGTACGGTCTTCGAGTTGAAACTCGGCGAGGACGATCTTGTTAGCGCCGAAGGTATTCGTCTCGATGCAGTCGGCGCCGACTTCGAGGAAGCGATGGTGAATCTGCTCGACCACGTCGGGTCGGGAGTCGTTCAGAATCTCCGGGCAGTTCTCACAGCCACGATAGTCTGAATCGATGGACAAATCATGCGTAAAGACGCTCGTACCCATCGCCCCATCGACGACGAGGATGCGCTCTTCCAAGGATTTTAAGAACAGGCTGACCACGCATACTCCTTCGCATCGAATCCTGAATACATGGATCCATCTATGTTAGTGTATATCGGCTCAATCAGATAGCCCGGCCAAGTGATCCGGCAGTGGTTGGGTCCATGACAATTCTCGCGACCGGGTGGCACTGTCAAGGTTCGATCCGTAAGGATCGTGCCTTGGC
>CAYXGR010000047.1:4928-14109 GCA_964464525.1 uncultured Planctomycetaceae bacterium | reverse complement strand
GTTTGGCGTCTACCCATCGATTGACGAAGCCCTGAGTATCTGACAACACGAGGGCTTGGATTCATGCCGGACGCCCGGAGGACAGGGACCCAAGTTGAGGGATGGGGAGTCGTCATTCAGGCGGTAACATTTTGACGTTCCGGCGATCCACCGGAGCGGTGTCAGTTATCGGTCGTTCCATCGATGAATTCAATCTGAGTGTCCCGGCGTTTCGTATATCCGATTAAAAAAGTCGCGAGATGTTTTCCCCACATCCTTTATCACGGAACCGAGTCGCCTGCGTTATCAGAATACGCGTATATCAGTCCAACAGGCGGCTTTTGACCCATTGGCTCGTCAAGTAGGGTGGCATACCCATCCGATGAAGTCTCGGAGGGATCTTCCTTCTGGACCGAAAAATTTGAACCCAAAGGAAGGCGAAACATATAATTATCAAGAGTCCTGAAAGGGCCAGTTGGTTTTAATGGACCGAGCCCGTCGGTGACGGCGGATCACGTCTAAGTGCCCCCTGGCGATCCGCAGGCGTAAGGTCTGCATTCCAAAGGACTTATAGCCTCTGATGGAGATGCTTTGTCGTTTCGGCTTATCGCCGTTACGGTATCAGGTCGGAGGCGGATGCCGGCGGAGGTCCTCGAAAATGTACCCAAAAGCAGGATGGGAGGCTCGATAGGATATGCGCGATATGACTCGTAGATGGCTGTACTGGGCTGTTGGAATTTCGGTCCTGGTTAACACAGGCGTGCTTTGGGCCGACGTGGGCGAGCCTCAATTGGCCTCCGCTGACGCGCGCGAGCTATGGCGTCTTGGCTCGGACCAGGTTCTCGCGGGCGACTTCGCCAGTGCGGCCCTTACACTCGAGCGCGTACGAAAGATCGAACCCGGACACAACAGCGTGGATGATGCGCTTTCGTGGATGCGGGAAGCTCACGATCTGAAGGCAAGCCGTAACCGCTATCGCGCCAAACTCTATGAGTACTACACCCGAAAGGCTCTGGAGGTGGCCAAGAAGGCAAGAGAGAACCCACCCCAAAAAGGCGAGGACGAGGAAGATTCCGGACTCGATTCCGAGGACGACAAGGTCAAGTCTTCGGAAGACGATTCCAAGGACGAATCGGGTGCTTCCAGCGACGACAGTGCATCGGAGTCCGCGGACGGCGAGTTGTCTGATGATTCGGCCGAAGAGGAGATGAGTCCCTGGTGGCTGGCGTTGTTCCATGCCCGAAATGCAATGGAATATGCAGAGGACGAGGAGTCGTTTCGCTCCGAACCGTGGTTGGCGGAGATTGTCAAGCACACCGAGATCGAGATCGATCGGCACAAGTCCGCGAACGAGTGGCGCGATGCCTTTACACTCTATGAAGTCTTGAAAAAAATCTTTCCCGAGAATGAGGCATACGAGAAAGGGGCCTTCTTTTGTCGGAAGCGGGCCCATCTCGATTTTCGGTACGGCGACAAAAAAACCACTTGGCGGATCGATCTGGCGGATGTGACACCGGAAGCCATCAGCGAAATCCTCGCCCGGATCGACCGGGATTATGTGCTGCCTCCGAATTTCCGAGAGATTTGTAGGACCGGTCTGGAGCATCTGTTGATCCTGGCTCGATCGGAATCCTTGTCCAAGACCTTCCCGACGCTCGGCGAGCGGGATCTTGTCGGCCGATTTGTCAAGAGGCTGAATGGCTATATGAGACGCTATGTTGAGCGTGACGGCCGGTTTTCCTCCAGCCGCGTGCGCTCCGTCTTCGCGAAGGTGTTGGCCGCGAACCAAGACACCGTTCACCTGCCGGAAGAGATCCTCGTGGACGAATTCGTCGCCGGTATGCTCGAGCAGTTGGACGATTTCACGTCGCCCATCTGGCCGGCCGAGGTTCCCGAATTCACAAAACAGACGCGCGGAGAATTCGTCGGCGTCGGCATCCAGATCACCCAGGAATCGGGCAAGCCGGTCCGGGTCGAGTCACCGCTTCCCGATTCTCCGGCCTATCGAGCCGGCATCAAGGCGGGTGATCTCATCACCGAGGTCGAGGGCAGCAGCACTGCGGACATGACCATCACCGGCGCGGTCCGAGCCATCACCGGCGAGCCGGGCACGACCGTTGTCCTGACGATCAAGGATCCTCTGACGAACAAAACCTGGGAGGTTCCCCTCAAGCGGGAACGGATCAAGATTCACACTGTTCGAGGCTTCAAACGGGATTCCAGCAAGCCTACGGGCTGGGATTTCTTCGCCGATCCCGTCCAGAAAATCGCCCATGTCCGCGTGAGCGGGTTCATGGACAAGACTGTCAAGGATCTGAAGGCTGCCCTGAAGCAGTTGAAATCCGAAGGCTGTCGCGGACTGATTCTGGATTTGCGATTTAACCCCGGCGGTCTGTTGACCAGTGCCGTGAACATGTGTGAGCTGTTTCTCGGCGAAGACGCCCACATCGTCCGTACCAAGGGTCGGTCCCGCCAGCAATATATGGACATTACAGCGAAGCGTCGCGGGGAATTCGACGACCTCCCCATGATTATTCTGGTCAATGAATACAGCGCCAGCGCCAGCGAAATCGTCGCCGGCGCCCTTGCCGGATCCAAACATGCCTGCATCGTCGGAGCGCGAACCTTCGGTAAGGGGAGTGTTCAGAACCTGATCCCGACGCTCGAAGGTCAGGCGTATCTCAAGCTGACCACGGCCCATTACTACGTTTGGGACGAAGATCTTCCCGGCGACGAGAGGTGGTATCTCCTGCACAAGAAGCCGCATGCCAAGACTTGGGGGATCGAGCCCCACATCACTGTTCGTGTCAGCCCCAAGGAAACGACCAAGATCCTTCGGCTCTTGCGTGAGCGCGACGTGCTCAAAGGAAAAGGGCAGGCTGAGGTGCCAAAGGAGGTCCTCGAACGGCGTCCAACCGGCGACAAACCCGAGGACGATTTTCCCAAGGATGAGGATCCAAACGTCGATCCGCAATTCGCCGCGGCGCTCAATATCATGCGGATCAAGCTGATCAGCCATCAGCCCTGGGCTTTGGCCCCCCGGTTGGAACGCACCCTGACTGCCGCTGGTGATCCGACGCCGGTCGATGCCTCAACGAAGCGGTAGCCCCTACTGAGGGCGGTTTTCAAGGTGCCAGAGAAATTCGTGGTTCCCTCCGCGTCCGAGGATCGGGCTTTCCGTTTCGGCCAGAAGTTGAAATCCCAACTGGTCCAACGACGTACGGACGGCGGCCAATACTTCCGGAATGTGTTCCACCGGCACGATTCCTGAAACAAGTTTATTCGGATCCGCCTCGTATTGCGGCTTGATGAGCGTCACAATTTCCCCCGCATTGTTCAACAGGCGGCGGGCGATCGGCAGAATCCGGCCCTGTCGCGTCCAGCCTGCGTCGATTGTCACAAGGTGTACGGGTTCCGGTAGTCGAACATGTAGTGCGTCGGTGCGTTCCATGACCACGACCCGTTCATCGCGTCTAAGACGATAGTCGATTACCCCGTATCCACGGTCCACCGCGTAGACCTTCGCGGCTCCTGCTTTCAGCAGGCAATCGACGAACCCCCCCGTGCTGCATCCCAGATCGGCGCACACGCGATTTGCGGGCGATACGTCAAACGCCGCCAGCGCATGAGCGAGCTTGTCGCCCGCGCGCGACACAAACCGACCCTCCGTATCTCTGGTCACGAGTCATGCCCTTGAAATGAATCAGAATCTATCGAAAAAGATCCCACGGCATCGGTCACCAACCGGTGTCTTGTGAGATGGATTCTGTTGGCAGTTATCTAGGTGGTATCGCCGGGCGAGGTATGCTCGCTACTTGCCGGCCGCTTTCAGCGCGTTGATGCGCTTGGCCATCCGACTCTTTCGGCGTGCGGCGGTGTTCTTATGAATCGTTTTTCGGTTGCTGTTGCGATCCAGGAAGCGAACCGCTTCGCGAAAGGTCTTCTCGGCGGTTTCGACGTTGCGTTCCAGGATCGCGTCGTTCACTTTACGAATGGCCGTCTTGATCTGGCTCTTTCTCGTACTGTTTCGCGCTGCGCGAACCCGGTTTTGTCTGAGTCGCTTCTGTGATGAAAGTGATCGTGCCACACGTGCCTCCCGATGCGCTATTCGCCGATGATGCGCTTTTGTCCAAAGTTCGTACGATCCCCATGAAACGGGGCCCATTTCGCCCTACGCCCAACAGGATCACTCAAGCCCCGTATTAGACTACTTTTCCTGCTCTTTGACAAGTTTCTCAAGCCGCATGCGGGCATCCAGAAAATTGTAATCGAGTTGGATCAGATGGCCATAGACCTTCCGGGCCTCCTCTGTTTCTTTTGACGCTTCTAAAGTCCTTGCCAGCCAGTAGTTAAGATTCATTGCTACCGCTCCTGTCCGCGTCTGAAGCTCGGATACGCCTCGACGCAGCACCTCCATAGCCTGATCAAAAAACTGTTTGCCGTAAAAGCATCGCCCGATGTACAGCCGACTTTCGGCCCGGATCCGGGCGTCCGACCGTGACTGCTGAAACAGCGGAATCGCCTCGTCATAACGCCGGGCCTGAAACAAACGGAGCCCCAGCTCATACTTGACGCGAAGGTCGGTCGGATAGTGTTTCACACGATCTTCGTAGATCTGAGTCTCAATCTCATTCTGCCGTTTCTGATGAGCGATACGCTGATTGCGGATATCCGGGTTGCTCGGATCGGCCCGTTCTTGTTCTGTGATCTCCCGAAGGCGCCGATTCAACAGGCGAATCTGTAACTCGTCTTCCTTCTGTTTGAAAATGTAATTTTCGGATGAAGTGTACTCCTCCTTCAACAGCCGGATGGCCTCGTTCTCGTAGTTCTCCGAATCCACGCGAAGCATCAGTTCGACCAGCTTGAGCAGCTTGTTGGCAACGTCGCGATTTGCCTCCCAATCCTTGCGGGCCCGCTCGATCAATTCCTTATGTCGTGCCGAAGTGTGCATCTGCTTATCGCGATCGTGCAAATCGTGCTGCTCGTCGGCATCTTTTAAGGATCCCTCAAAACCATCGGCCTTGGCGAATTGCCCCTTGACGATCGCCAGCTTGCCCGATGCATTTCCCTGGGTTTTGATCGCCTCCGCAGAATCCGGATGATGCCGCTGCCATATCTGGGTCGTCGCCACTTCGGCCCGAAGCATTTCCATGGCCCCGGTATCGTTGTCGAAGGAGGCGGCCAGATCGGCGATCCGCTCCATCGCTGCGCAGGCAGACTGGTACCGGGCGGCGGATAGCTTTTTGCCCGTGTTGTAGGCATCCGCCAGGACCGGGGCGATCCATTGACCGACGGCGTCGCAGCCGGTCTTGGCCGCCAGTTGAAGGATGGATTCCATATAAGAGACATCCGTAGGGTTCAGTCCGAAGAGGTGCAAAGCATTGTTCAGACTCTTGACGACATCCTTCCCGCCGACTGGATATTTGCGGGCCGTCATGAAACCCGGCGGTTTGCCTCCCGCCATCCTGCGAGCCGTAGCAACGACCCGCAATTTTTTGAGCCCCTCATCGACGGCGTCCGGCCAGTCGCTCAGCCCTTGGACATACAGCTCTATGGCATAATCGTAGTTCCGCGTTTCCTCCGCCTTGTGGGCATGTTCGAACAGCTTGCGGGCTTTGGACTTGCCCGGTTCGAATCCCACCAGGCGTTCGATCGAGGGACCGTCTCCGGCCGGCAATCCGCCTTTGTCCGCATCGTGATCCATCTATTTCCTGCTTATCCCGCTCTTTTATGTGCCACTTGTTCGTTCGCTGCTCGTGAGTACGAGCCTGGCAGTCTGTGGTGGAAGTCGTGATTGGATGTCGCATCGCTTATTTTCATTGGATACGCACCGGTTGGAAACCGGTGCCACAGTTCTACCACGGGCTGCTAGTCTAGCACTGTGCGGAGATCGGTCAATGATTCAACTCACATCGCAATTCGAGCTTTTCACGTGTCGCGCGCTAAGTTAAGATGGCTTTCGGTATGTTGTCATCATTTCCAAGGAGCGTTGGATTGATCCCGACCGATGTCGCCGCACTGGAAATCATCAAGTATCCCGATCCGCGCCTGCGCAGGCCGTGCGCTCCGATCGAGGTCTTCGACGATACCCTTGTGGCGCTGGCCGGACGCATGCTCGAGTTGATGCACGCGGCCCAGGGAGTCGGTCTCGCGGCCCCGCAGGTCGGCGTCCTTGTTCGCCTGTTTGTCTGCAACGTAACCGGTGAATCCGCGGATGATATGATTATCGTCAACCCCAGGCTGGATGACCTGGTCGGGAGCATCGAGAGCGAAGAGGGCTGCCTGTCGATTCCCGAGGTCACCGTCAACGTCCGCCGCGCGCTCGGTTGTACCCTGAAGGGATGTGATCTGAAGGGCCATGCGATTGAACTGGCCGGCGCCGAGTTGCTCGCACGCTGCTGGCAACACGAGTGTGATCATCTGGATGGTCGATTGATCACAGATCAGATGTCCGAGGCCGACACGATCGCCAACCGCCGCGTGCTGAAGAGTCTGGAGGCCCAATACAAACAGCGGTGATCAACCCAAACCCAATTTTCTTCCCACCCGGGCAGCATCATAGGGTTGCTGCTTTTATGTCTGTTGTATTTGTTATTTTGACGTTTCGACTTTTTGGCGTTTATATCCATGAGAATATTGTTTTTCGGATCCGGCGAATTCGCCGTGCCCACATTCGAGTCTATCGCCGCCGACGGCCATACGATCGTGGCTGCCGCAACTCAGCCGGACAAGGTTCGCGGTCGCGGCTCGAAGACCACGCCCACCCCCGTCAAGGCCGCCGCTCTTGAGGCCGGCGTCGACGTAGTCGATTCGCCGAACGTCAATGCGCCAGATATCGTCGAACATCTAAATTCCCTCAAGGCCGATCTCGCCTACGTCGTCGCCTACGGCCAAAAAATCGGCAACTCCCTGCTCGAAGCCTTCCCCATTGGCATCGTCAACCTGCACGGCTCGCTACTGCCCGCGCTCCGCGGCGCGGCACCGATTCAATGGTCCATCCTCAACGGCGACGCCGAGGCGGGGGTCACTGTCTTCCGACTCGTCGAAAAAATGGACGCCGGGCCGATCCTCGTCCAGCGCCGCACCGCCATCGGAGACGACGAAACCGCCGATGAATTGCACGATCGGCTCGCCCGCATCGGCTGCGACGCAGTCCGAGCGACGATAGAATTGCTCCAGGCAGATCCGACCCATCTCGGTACACCCCAGGATGCAGAACAGGTCACTTTGGCTCCCAAGCTTAAAAAGACAGACGGCAGAATCGACTTCGATCTCCCTGCGGACGAACTGGCATGCCGCATTCGCGGCCTCTGGTCCTGGCCGGGAGCGATGTGCCGTTTTCAATCGTCTGACTCACGCAGAGACGAAGTTGTCACGCTGGCCCGGGCAGTTCCCTACGAGGGAATGAACGCACCGGCCGATTCGCCCGACGCACTCGGCCGTGTCACCGAGGTCATGGGCGTCCAGGCCCGCGATGGAGAATTGTCTCTTCATGAAATCAAACCGGCAGGTGGCCGGCTTATGAAATGGCAGGACTATGTCAATGGCCGGCATGTGAAACCCGGCGACCGGTTCGTTCCGATCGAGGCTGGATAGATGCACGAATCGGCCCCCCCTATCCGGCGAAATGCCCGCGATCGGGCCGTCAAGGCGCTCGTCCGATCCTATGAAGGCGAGGCCTTCTGCCATGACTTGTTGGCCGAGATGCAGGACGCCGATCCGCTCTCACCGGCCGATGCCGCCCTTGCTGCCGAGTTGGCCATCGGCGTTTCGCGCCACCGGCTGACTTGCGAACATATCGCCGCGCATTTCTATCGCGGTCGCTGGGCGGGCCTGCGGGTGTCCGTTCGTATGATCCTCGGTCTCGGTGTGTACCAACTGTGCTGGCTCGATCGCATTCCCGATCATGCCATCGTCGATCAGGCCGTGCGTCAGGCACGGCGCCAGGGGCGCGGCGCCGCCGCCACGGTCAATGCCGTTCTTCGCAAGTTGGCCCTCTCAGTCGGCGAGGCGATCGAGAGGTCCGACGATTCTGATCCGCGCCGCACTCTGCCGATCGACGAGACGCGTGTCCGTATTTTCGACAGGAATGTTTTTCCCGATCCGTCTCGAAAACCGCTCGATGCCCTGATTGCGACGACGAGTCATCCCCCCTGGCTGGTCGAGCGATGGCACCGGCGGTACAAGCCCGCGCTCTGCCGCCGGGTGTGCGAGGCGGGCATCCGGCGGCCGCCGCTGGTACTGCGGCCCAACACGACACGGATCACCGCCGAACAATTGCGGGATCGTCTCATCGCCGCCGGTCATCCGGCCGACCTGACGGACGATTCTCACTCCGTCATCCTGCGGGGCGGCGCCACCGCCTCCGGGTTGTCCGAGATCCACGACGGCCTCTGCCAGCCTCAGGATTCCACCGCCGGGCGCGTCCTCCGCCTCGCCCCGCCGCGTGCGGGCGAGCGGGTTCTCGACTTTTGCGCGGGTGTCGGAACGAAATCCACGCAGGCGGCGGAAATGATGAACAATACGGGAGTCGTCATCGCCACCGATGCCAACGCGGACAAACTGCAATCCGTATCCGCCGCCGCGGAGCGCCTCGGGTTGACGATCATTCGACCGGTGCCGATGGATCGCCTTGCGACGGCGCTGGCCGAGGCCGGAGGCCCGCCGGATGTGATTCTGCTCGATGTACCCTGTCTGAACACCGGTGTCCTGGCTCGCCGGCCGGAGGCTCGCTACCGTGCCGGCGCGAAGTCATTGAAGTCGATTGTTGAAATACAGCGAAGCATTCTCCATCGCATTCGGGAGATGGCGGACGATCGAACACGGATCATCTATTCGACTTGCTCCCTGGAGCCGGAGGAGAATGAGAACCAGATCGAGGCCTTTTGTGAGGCGTTCCCCGAATGGACTGTTTCGAAACAAGAACTCACCCTGCCGGATAAACACCACGACGGCGGCTTCTTCGCGGTGCTCTTGAAACAGGTGGACAGGGAACCGGCGGATCAATAGATCGAATCGACGACACGTTTTGCTGTGCTGCTTCAATCGGGATTGGAGAGTACGGTTGTTTGGGTCACACCTGCCAGGATTGCTGCAAAGTGTCTCTACACGTCACTGGGCTATTATTGGGGCTTGAGCTATAGTCGATCCAAGCTTGATTCGCGGTCCCTGTTTCCGTTAGAATGGTGCTGAGCCAACGGTT
>CAYXGR010000047.1:1291-4828 GCA_964464525.1 uncultured Planctomycetaceae bacterium | reverse complement strand
TCCAAGCTTGATTCGCGGTCCCTGTTTCCGTTAGAATGGTGCTGAGCCAACGGT
The DNA here is from genome assembly GCA_964464525.1 of uncultured Planctomycetaceae bacterium. GTDB lineage: Bacteria > Planctomycetota > Phycisphaerae > UBA1845 > UTPLA1 > CAYXGR01. The sequence goes on along the minus strand of CAYXGR010000047.1, from coordinate 4,774 downwards.
TCTGGGCTGGCGTACCTTCAGCCCGGGGGAACTCTCGAGCCAAACGAGGTGATTACTTGTCGATTCGGGCCTTTCTCAACATGCGGACGGGGTACATCCTGACGATCGCGATTCTGCTATCGACATGGAGTACCGAGGCGACGGGCAAACCACCGGGCTATTCCGACGCTGCCCGGTTGACTGATCGGTTACACGCCCTTGTAGAGCGATCGCCGGGAACGGCACGACTTTCGGAGATTGGCCGATCCCGCGCAGACCGTGAAGTCTGGGTGCTGGAATTGGCCCGCGCGGGGGAACGACCGCCCGGCGAACGGACGGCGATCCTGATCGTGGCCGGTCTGGATGCGACCCACCTCGTCGGGACCGAGACGGCCGTCGAACTGGCCGAGCGCCTGACCGCGCCATCTCCAACATCGAAACCAACTACGGCACCCGCAGGAGACATCGAAAAGGAGGGATCCGGCGAGACATCCACGGACATCCTTGTTGAACACACGATCTACATCATCCCTCGGATGAATCCCGACGGGGCCGAACGGTTCCTCGGCGCGATCCGAGAGGAGAATGATGCCAACACCCTGCCGACGGATGATGACCGCGACGGCGTGGCCGATGACGACCCGCCCGACGACCTGAACGGCGACGGGATGATCACGATGATGCGGGTTCGCGATCCGGAGGCGACACACATCGCCGATCCCGACGAGCCGAGGCTCCTACGCAAAGCGAAACCGGCCAAGGGCGAACGACCGGAGTTCAAGGTCTATGCGGAGGGGTTGGATAACGACGGCGACGGCGACTACAACGAAGACGGGATCGGCGGAACCATTTTGAATCGCAACTTTCCACATGCCTATCCCGAACTCGGCGCGGGCGCGGGGCGTTATCATCTCAGCGAGCCGGAATCGCTCGCTCTGGCTCGGTTCGTGCTGGATCATCCCAACATCGCGGCGGTCCTTGTCTATGGCCGGCACGACAACATGGTCAAGGTGCCCGGCGACAAGGCCCGCGACATCTCGGGGCGGGGCTATCGCCATCTTCACCCGGATGACACACCCGTCTATCAACACCTCTCGGAACGGTTCAAGGAACTGACCGACCTGAAGGGCGCGGCAGAGCACGACGACGCGGGGGCCTTCTTCGGCTGGACCTACAATCAGCGCGGGCTGCCGACGATCGCCACGACGCTGTGGTGGGTGCCGGAGGAGAAGAAGCCCGAGGAGGCAAAAAAGGAAGAGAAAGCGACTTCGCAGCCGGCCACACAACCGACCTCGCAACCGACCTCGTCACCTTCGAATGATACTCCGACCTCTCAGCCCACTCAGCCCACAACAGCAGCCACGACAGCAGCCACGACGAAGCCCACTTCGACAGCACCGGCGGAAGCACCCGGGAAAATGAGCACCCCCGGTGGCAAAGACATGAAGAAAAAGGGTAAGCCGGGCAAGGATCCCCTGAAGATCGACAAACAATGGCTGAAGTATTCCGACACCAAGCGCGGGGGAGCGGGATTCGTCGATTGGACGCCCTTCGAACATCCGACGCTGGGGCAGGTCGAGATCGGCGGCTTCGTTCCCGGTTTCCGGATCAATCCGCCGGCGGATGAGTTGGCCGGGATCGCCGAGAAACAACTCGCCTTCGTCAAGGATCTGGCCGGACGTTTGCCGAAACCACGCGTGGCGGATTGCAAGGTGACGCGTAAATCAGATTCGATCTTCGAGATCGAACTTTCAATGACGAACGATGCCTATCTTCCGACGGCGATGGGAATGGCCAAGGCCGCTCGCGTGGCGTTTCCATTCGTGCTGCGGTTGGATCTTCCTGCGGAGGATATCCTCGGCGGTCGACGGGTCCACCGGATCAACTCGCTCGGCGGCCTCGGCGCGACGGAAAAGGTTCGCTGGCTGGTTCGCGGACGCGCGGGCCAGAACCTGACGATCTCCATCTATCACAAGCGATTCGGAACGATCCAGCATACGGTCCGACTGGAACAGAGCGATGAGGGGGTGCAACCTTGAAATCAATACCCAAGACACTCATGACTGCCGGTTTCGCTTTGGCGTTGTTTGCGATGCCGATCCAGGCGCAGAGTTACCATCCGAGCCGTGTGAATCTGGCGTTCGATCATCTCTACGACTACGAAGAGATCGCCAAGGCGATGCAGGATCTGGCGCGGGCCTATCCGGAACTGTTGACACTGCAATCCATCGGAACCAGCTTCGAAGGCCGCAACATGTGGTTGATGACGATCAACAACCCCCAGACCGGCCCGGACACCGACAAGCCCGCGATGTACATCGACGGCAACATCCACGGCAACGAGGTCCAGGCCGCCGAGGTTGGCCTCTACACAATCTGGTATCTCGCCAAAAGCCACGGAAAGGTCGAATCCCTCACGAAGCTGATCGACGAATCGAGCTTCTATATCCTGCCGATGGTCAATCCCGACGGTCGGTCGCACTGGTTCAAGAAACTGAACACGTCCAGCAGTTCCCGGTCCGGCACGAAGCCGACGGACAACGACAACGACGGTCTCTTCGATGAGGATGGCCTGGACGATCTCGACGGAGATGGCGAAATCCTGACGATGCGCCGCCGATCGCCGAACGGTCGATGGAAGGACTCGCCCGACGATCCACGGCTGATGGTCTTCTGCAAGCCCGGCGAGGAGGGCCAATACGAGCGGCTCGGTCGCGAGGGGATCGATAACGATGGCGACGGGCGGATCAACGAGGACGGCCCCGGCGGCTACGACATGAACCGAAACTGGCCCGCCGACTGGCAGCCGAACTATATCCAGTACGGGGCCGGCGACTATCCGTTTTCATACCCCGAGACGAAGTGCATCGGCGATTTCATCCTGGATCATCCGAACATCGCCGCCGTCCAGGCCTATCACAACTCCGGTGGCATGATCCTACGCACGCCCGGCACGAAATATATCAAGAACTATCCCCGGTCCGACATCGCCGTCTATGACTATCTCGGCAAGGAGGGCGAGAAGATGCTCCCCTTCTACCGCTACATGATCATCTGGAAGGATCTCTACTCGGTTCATGGCGGGTTTGTGAACTGGACCGCCGAGCATCTGGGCATCTTCAGTTTCACCAACGAGTTGTGGACCGCGGACAAGATGTTTTATCGATCGTCGAAGTCGGGCTTCTTCGGGCGGCAGGAGGATCTGATCAAGTACGACGACATGCTGCTCTTCGGCCAGACCTTTCGCGACTGGAAGCCGTTCAAACACCCAACCTACGGCGACATCGAACTCGGCGGCTGGGTGAAGTTCAGCATGCGCGTACCGCCCGGCTTCATGTTGTCGGAAGTCTGCCATCGCAACATGGCCTTCACGCTCTTCCATGCCGGCGCGATGCCCAGTCTGGTATTCTCAGATGTTGGCGTCGAAAACAAGGGGGGCGACGTTTTCGAGATCACGGTCGAAGTGAGAAACGAGCACGCCATTCCCACGATCGCCGGTGTCGC
>CAYXGR010000047.1:0-1191 GCA_964464525.1 uncultured Planctomycetaceae bacterium | reverse complement strand
CTACGGCTGATCGTTTCCTTCGTCGTCTTCGGGCAACTGGGCCGTGACGGGCGGGGGGCTGCCGTCCGGGCGATCGGCGTCCAGGTCTTCGGCAAAGCCGGGTTCACGGGGGCGGATCGGGCTGCCGATGTCGTCGGTCATGGCGTCGATCCGATTCGCGGCCCAACGCATATTGGACTGGTCGTTCACCTCGTTTGTCTCCAGCACCTGGTGGTAATACTCGATCGCGCTTTCTCGATCGTGCAAACGATACTCGTACACGGTCGCGATCTGGAAACGGGCCGGGTGGGGTGTTTGTGGATCGAGGGCGATAGCCCACTTGTAGTATCGCAGCGCCAGTTGATTGTCGGGATCATCGTCGCGAAGAAACTCCTGATAGAGCTTGCCGCAATAGAAGGCACAATCGTCTACCTTGTCCGACTTCGGATACTCGGACAGGATCCGCTGAAACATCCGCAGGGCCTGTCGCGGTTCATCGGCGTTGATCTTCGTGAACCCCATGAACGGAATGCCCTCGAAGCTGTCGAAGAGTTCGACCGCCTCCGTGTAGAGCGCGTCCGCCTCGGGAATCGACTCATCCGCCGAGACCAGAACACTCTGGAAGGGCGCCTCGTCGGTCAGGTAGGGGGGGATCTCAATCTGCTCGGTCAGTTCACGCTGCCGGCGGGCCCAGTTCGCCCGGACGGTGTCCCCGGCGAGCAGGTAGCCGCGCTCGAGCGAAAGCAGGTGGTTCACATGCATCTCGCGCGTGGCGGCCATGTCCTCAACGAGATCGGCGAAGTTGGGCAGTTCCTCGGACTTGGCGGCGAGTTGCATGCTTTCGGGCGGTGGTTCGATATCCAGCCCCACCCGCTCATCGTGTGTGCGAAAAATCCCTTCGCAGCCAACGGTCAGCAGGGTCGAGACAACAATCATTGCGAACGAGACGGTGCGATTGGCGGGGTGGATGTTCATCGTGCTGATCCTTGGTTCGCCTCGCGGCGGGGCGGGCGGTTTATGAATGCATGGTTTTACTAATGGACCCTATCATTGCACCAATAATTCTTGCTGAGGTCAAGAGTGGGGTTGAAGCGTTGACGCGAGACGATTGTGGATTGCTACTCATAATGAGGGAGAAATCCGTTCGGGTAGTCGCACTGCTTGAAGCAGTGGCACACATGCGCGCTTGTGGTTTGTTGGAAAATCACAATT
>CAYXGR010000046.1:0-14631 GCA_964464525.1 uncultured Planctomycetaceae bacterium | reverse complement strand
AGCGACGCTGGACCCGCAAGAGATTCCCATCTGACGCGATCCGTTCCAGCGCGTTACACTCCCCGGCGATTATGAAGAAACGCACGCACAAGCCGGCATCAAGCGGAAAGAAGCGGTCCAATGTGCAATCTCCACGCACCGAGTCGGATCGGACCGATTCCGACAGCGGAATTGCCGGGGGGGACTTCGGCTCGCGCGGCCTTGTGCGCCTGGTCGATGCACTGGGGATGATCGAGCGGCGGCTCACCATCCTGCTTCTCGCGGCGATCTCCCTCGCGCTTTGTTGCCTGATCTTTCCGGATATCGGCTGGTGGCCCGTATCTTACTTCTGCCTGGTTCCCTGGCTGATCTGCGTCTGCACGACGGCGAAGGCGCGGTTCCTTTACTTTGTGAGCTATCTGCTCGGCCTGGGCTACTTTCTCATCAATATCCGCTGGATGTGCCCCGTGACACCGCCGGGCTATTTCGCCCTGTGCGCCATGGATGCATTGTCCTTTCCCCTTGCGGCCTGGCCGATTCGACATCTCTATCGCCGTCGGGGTTTTTCGGTCGCGCTGGTGGCTCCCTTTGCCTGGGTGGCATTCGAGTATCTTCGATCGATCGGCCCGACGGGGTTTCCCTGGCTGCTGCTCGGGCACAGCCAGTATCGTGTCCCCGTCGTGATTCAGATCAGCGATCTCGTCGGCGCTTATGGCGTGAGCTTCGTGCTGATGATGATCAACGGGTGGATCACGGATTTGCTGATTCAGCCGATCCTGGTGGGGCGTCGGGATGGTTCGACCCGCCTTCCCCTGGGGTCGGTCACGACGCTGACGATCATGGCGGGCGTCTTGATCTACGGCGGCGCGCAGCTTTCGAGAGACTATCTCGATGAGGGGCCGCGAATCGCGATGATCCAGCATGACATCCCAATGTATGTGAATCCACGCCCCGGTCAGCGATTGAGTTCCCGTACTGTTTTTGAAGCACACCTGGAGTTGGCCCGGCGCGCGGCCGCCGAGAAGCCGGACCTGATCGTGCTCCCAGAGACGATCGTTTCGTGTTATATGAATCGGGAATTCCTGGAGGCGGATCGGGGGGCGCTTCAGGAAATCGTGCGCCGCCGATGGCCGGGTGAGGCCGTCTCGGGGTTGGAAGCAGCCCAGGCCTTCGGCAAGCAGGTACGCGACGCGTTTCAGCGTTTGAGCAATGAGACAGGCATATCAATCGTCCTGGGGGCCTCGTCGATAGAATGGCGACCCACCGACCTGCCGCCCCGTGTGGCGGCATATAATTCAGCCTTTCTGATCAAGCCCGGTGAACAGCAGCCCGTCGCCCGCTACGACAAGCGGCATCTGGTTCTTTTTGGCGAGTACGTACCATTTCGCTACAGCTACAATTCGATCTACGAGTGGCTGAATTCGTTGACGCCTTGGGGGGCAAAAGGTGGGCACTATTCATTGACGCCGGGCGACGACTTTGTTGTCTTCGATTTCGATGTGGCGTCAGATGAAGAGATCGGGTATCGGGCTGCCGCACCGATCTGTTATGAGGAAATTATACCCTATGTCGCGCGTGAATTTACTCGCGATAAAAAGGGAGAGCGGGATCGGAAAAACATCGACATCTTGCTAAGTATCAGCAACGATGGCTGGTTTCCCTATACCGCGGAACTCGAGCAACACCTGGCGGCCGCGCCGTTCAGGGCGATCGAGCACCGGATCGCGATCGCCCGGAGCGTCAATACCGGGGCCAGTGCGATGATCTATCCGAATGGAAAGATACACAGCCGGGTGACGCTCTCCCCCGAGAAGATCGCCAGGCTGAAGGTGTTGCAAAAGGCCCTGGAACAGTTTCGCGTGCTGGCGTCAAAATTGGACACCCAGTCTCCCAACAAGAAAGTCTATTCTGACAAACGGCAGGAGCTGGGGCAGGTGTTGGGCAGTGCCATCCGTCCCGCACTGGCGGAACTGGGTGCGGAGTTCAATTTCGTTGCCCAGCGGCTCAGCAATATCAAGGGAAACCTGAGCGATCGGAATCCCGATCTGGCAGCCACGGCGCTTGACTTGCTCCGGCAGCAGATCGATGACGATCTGGCGATGGTCGAACGGTGGCAGGCGCGACCCTGGACCGCTCCGGGCTATCTCATCGACACCGCGAAGCTCGATAAGAGGGTTACCCTCTACACACGCTGGGGTGACTGGTTCTCCAAGGGCGCGGTCGGTGTCGTCTGTTTGATGTTGCTGGATTGGTTCCTGCATCGGATGTTTCGGCGCAAGCGATTTCAATCCACCAAGGAAGGTGTGTCCTCATGAATCCACCCTCTATTCAATGTCACAGATGCAGTGCTTGGGTGGTAGCTCCTCTGCTGCCGATTGTAGTCCTCGCGGGATGCGCCGGTGTTCCACACGAAACCCTGCCGCGCGTGGAGCAGGCTGCATTTCGAAAGGCTGCGATCCAGGTGCTCGAGGATGCCGCGTTTGGGGACAGCCCGACGGGCCGGATGCATGCGATCGAGGCCTTCAAGGCCGTGGCGTGGCGTGAAGGCATGAAGCGGTTTGCCATTCCGCTCAATATCGAGAATCGATATGCCGGCGCGAGCTTCGCGGCGTTGATGGCTGTTGGCGAAATCGGCCGGAAGGATTGGGTTGATAATAAAATGATGGAGACGATCCGCACGCGCGCGGAGGATCCCGATCCGCATGTTCGTATGGCCGCACTGTTCGTGCTACATCGTCTGGGAGACACGCAACGAACCGGTGAACTCTCCGAGTTGTTGCTGAGCAATCCCCATGCCCGTGTGCGGGGGAATGCCGCGATGGTGATCGGTCGCATGGGCGATCGAAAACACGTTCGGTTGCTTCGGATGGCACTCCGCCGCGAGAAGAAGGCCGCGCCGAAGCTTCAGGTGCTCGCATCACTGGCCGCCTTGGGAGATCAGAATGCAATCGAGCGGCTGATATTCGACGGCTACAGTCACTACGCCGACCAGGCCAGCCTGGCACTGGGAATGCTCGCCGATGCGCGATGCGAGGATGCCGAAAAGCTTTTCTGGGATCGCCTTCGAGAGGTTTCCGACCATCCGGAGGTGCCCTTACAGGCCGCCCGCGGTCTGGCGGGACTGGGGTCGAACGAGGGTCTTGACTTGGCGTTGAAAAATCTCTTCTTCCGATTTCCGAGGCATGTCAGTCCATGGAATCCCGCCGGCCAGGAGATCGACCGCGTGCGGGGATTGGCAGCGCTGGCGTTGGAGGCCATGGCCGCCCCCGAGGCGCTGGGGGCCCTGAAGAAGGCATTCGATGAGAAGGGGCAGTCTGAATATGTTCGGATTGCCATTGCCCGCGCGGCCATTCGCACAATCGATCGATTCCAGACGCAGGCGGGGGACGAAGCCGATCCGGTCGCACCGCTGGCTTCGGGCAATGATCCCCGGAAGGACCGGAGTCTAAAATAAATTTAAAAAAGTCAAAAAGTCAAAATAAACAAAACTGCAAAATAAAAAATAACAGAGTACCAACACTGGTTGGAGACCGGGATACCATCATGTGAGGCGGCCATCGAATTTGTTTCGTGAGACAGAGGATTGAGAACCTGTAACCCATGCATTGGATCGCATTTGCCATCCTCCTATATATCGTCACCGTGCTTCAGACCACGGTCGCGCCCTTTATCGCCGTCCACACCATTCGGCCCGACTTGATGGTGATTGTTGCGGTTCACTATGCGCTGCTGGCCCGCGCCCACGATGCCTTGATCGCCTGCTGGCTCGCCGGATTGGCCATCGACCTGACGGGCTTGAGCTATCAGACGCATTCCAATGTGGGCGTTCATGCCTTCTCGCTTGGGCTGTTGGCGCTGGTGATCGTCAACGTGCGCGAGCTGACCTTCCGCGAAAGCGCGGTCACGCAACTGGTGCTGACGTTTGCGGCCAAGCTCGCATTGGCGATGCTCGTGGGCCTGCACGGTCTGTGGGCCATTGGTGCATGGGACCGATTGGATGAAATCGTGAGCATGGCAGTCTGGGCCGCGGTCTACACGGCGATTCTGGCGCCCTATGGGCATTGGATACTCAGGCGATTGCGGACGGTTCTGGGGATTGGAGTCACGCATCATTTGCGCGTACGATAGAAATCGAACCGTCGGACGCGTTCGTCGTAGACGGATTGGATGCGTCTCATTCGTGAGAGAAAATCGCGCGACACCGATTCTCGAAATTGCCACACCTTCCGAGCCTTGCCATCCATGTTCGAGCGACGCCTGAAATCTCTTCTGCTGATACCCCTGCTGTTCGGCATCGTGTTGATCGGTCGCCTGTACCAATTACAAATCGCACAAGGGGAGGACTATGAGCGGAAGGCGGAGGAGGCCCTGGTCTCCCCACGAAAGTTTTTGCCCCCCCTTCGGGGTCGAATTCTGGATCGATTTGGGCGTACCCTCGTGTCCGACGAACCGGCCTATGACGTGTGTGTGTATTATGGCGCGTTGAGCGTGGATCCATCCTATCTTCAACGCCTGGCGCGGCGTCTCAAACGGGGGGAACCCACCTGGCAATCGGTGTCTTCCTTGGCATTGGAAACCGAGATTCGACAGCGCATCAAGCGGATGTGGATTACGCTCGAAGCCGTCTCTCAGACGCCCCTGCGGGTGCTGCTTGAACGCCGAGGTGCGATTTGCTCGAGAGTCGATCGCTATCGCCTCGCTGTATGGAACGAGAGACGCACCCGCGGTTTTATGGAGCCGCTGGATTCCGTCCGCCTCCGGGAAGAAAACTGGTTTCACGCCGTTCTGAGCGATATCACGCCCGATGTTCGCACCCAGATCGAACTGGAACTGACGGATTTGCCTTTTGTTCGCGTGGAGCCTTCTGTTCGTCGGATCTGGGCACAGGATGTAGACCCCTTGTGCCACGTACTCGGATCGCTGGGCCAGGTGAGCGCGGAACGCATCGCGAGCGATCTTCACAAAGGCGACACCCTCGCGGGCTATCGACTCGGCGACCGGGCGGGTATCAGCGGTATCGAACGTCTCGGCGAGATGATGCTGCGCGGCAAACGAGGCTTCGAGGATCTCTATCTTGACGGAGCGAAAAAAGAACGCGTCTCACCCATCGATGGAATGGACGTTCAGCTCACCATCGACTTCGATCTTCAGCGCTACATCGCCGAGACATTGGAACAGGTTTTCCGGGAGACCGAACCCTCGACCGGCGGGAGTTGCGTGATACTGGACATTAAGACGCGAGAGATTCTCGCACTCGTCAGTGTGCCCACCTACACGCGGGATCGATTCATCGACGACTACCCCGCACTTCGAGACGACGCGCGGCAGCGACCATTGTTGTTCCGCGCCGTCATGGAGGAATACCAGCCCGGTTCGATGATGAAGCCGGTCGCCCTGCTCGCCGGCTTCAAACACAATCTCGTGAATCCCGATACCACCTCGTTCTGTGACGGCAGCTTCATCGCCGGCTCACCCCACTGGCACTGTTGGACCCACTGGAAGGGAATGCCCGGCCACGGGGACATAGCGGCGGAAGAGGCCATCCAGCACAGTTGCAACGTCTATTTTTATGGCCTGGGCCAGCGTCTTGGTGCTCGCAGGCTGACCGATTTCTATCGTGAGTTCATACTCGGACTTCCCGAAGCGGCTCCCGCCGGGCGAATGGGGACCGGCCTGATCGAGGAGCGGACGGGGATCATTCCTTCCCAGGAATATCTACAAAGAACGAAAAAAAGATCGTTCCGCACCGCCGACGGCCGAAACTACGCCATCGGCCAGGGTGAGATGCAGATCACGCCGCTTCAGGCGGCAAACATATTCGCCACCCTCGCCTCTGGGAAATATCGTGAGCCGACCCTGATCGCCAACGACCAGCGGGATCGCCCGGAAATTGCCATTTCGGGCATTACAGACGAGGCGTGGCAACTCGTCCGGCGCGGGCTATATCGATGCGTCAACGAGATTGGCGGAACGGGCTACAAGTATGCGCGGATGGACCGATTGGAAGTCTGTGGCAAGACGGCCACGGCTCAGTGTGTGGCCCGAGTCGTGCTGACGCGGTACACGTTTGAGCAACCCGACGGCGGCACAGTCTCGGTCATCACGCCGACGATCGAAAAGGCCCGTGAGGAACTCGGTCTATCCCGCGGCGCGACCTGCCTGCGTCGTGAAGTCGTCAAACGTTGGCCGCCCGACCGACCAGACAAGGGAACCCCCCCGTCCCACGCCTGGTTCACCGCCTTCGCCCCTCGGGACGATCCGACGATCGCGCTTGCCGTGATCATCGAACACGGTGGAAGCGGGGGTCGCGTGGCTGGTCCGGTCGGGCGGAGCATCCTGGAATATCTTCTCGACAACCCGCGCGGATACTTTTCGGACACTCAGGTCCAGGCCCGTGCGAGTCTTTCGCCATGATCGGTCCTGCCATGAAACTGATGCCGCCGCTGGGGTGGGTGGTGTTGATCGCCGCGCTTGCCCTGACCACCTTCGGCCTCCTCGGCGTCTATGCCGGCGAGGCGGATACCGGTGTTCGGCCCGTCAACACAATCAGACAACTGACCTATCTGGGGATCGGCCTCGGCGGTTTTCTTCTCGTTCAAATCGTGGGTTATCGTGAGATCGGGCGCTGGGCCTATCCACTCTTCCTGCTCATGCTGGTGTTGTTGACTCTGCTCGTTCTTGCGCGGGTCGTGCACATGGCCCCCATTATTCCCGAACGGCGCGGCACCTATCGTTGGATCGTCCTTGGCCCGATCAACTTCCAGGTATCGGAATTCACGAAAATCGTCTATATTCTCGCGCTTGCTTGCTACCTCCGTTTTCGCACCAACTATCGCACCTTGTCCGGTCTACTGATGCCGTTTCTGTTGACCCTCATCCCCATGGCGCTGATCCTCAAGGAACCGGATCTGGGGACCAGCATCCTCCTGTTGCCGACACTATTCGTGATGTTGTTTGCCGCCGGGGCCCGGATCAGGCATCTGGTATTGATCATCCTTCTGGGGGCGATCGCCGTACCCGTGTTCTATTATTCCCCGTTGATGAATCCCTATCAGCGAGAGCGAATCCAGGCGCTCTTCCACCAGGACGAAACCAATCGGACATGGCGGCTCAACGCGGGCTATCAACTCACCCAATCTAAAATTGCCCTCGGCAGCGGCCGGTCCTTTGGCCAGGGATTCACCGAGGGGGCCTTCTTTCGGCACGACCTGCTCCCCGAGGAGCACAACGATTTCATCTTCGCCGTCATCGGTCATCAGTGGGGTTTTGTCGGCTGCACGGCCGTCTTGTTTTGCTATCTGCTGATCTGCGGATCGGGACTCACGATCGCTTCGATCACCACCGATCCGCTCGGCCGGTTGCTCGCGGTCGGGATCTCGGCACTGATCGGGGTTCAGGCGATGATCAATACGGGCATGACGATCGGCGTCATGGTCATCACCGGCATGTCGCTCCCGTTCGTCAGTGTGGGCGGCAGCGGGTTGATTGCCAGCTACCTGGCGATCGGTTTACTCGTAAGCGTCGCACGGCGCCGGCCGATGGACATGGCGCCGAAACCGTTCGAGTATGGCAATCATCCATGAAGAGGGAGCACGCGTGGCCAAATCAAAAAAACAATCCACTCGGGGAGCATCGGCGTCCCGCCGGTCGTCTAAAAATATCCAACGCGGCACCTCAAGGCTTTCAAGACGGACCCTGAGCCATCTCGATGAACGTGGCGCCGCCCGGATGGTGGACGTGTCGGGGAAACGCGTCACAGTCCGCCGCGCAGTCGCGTCGGCCGAGGTGTGTCTCGCGCCCGAGACGCTCGCACTCATTCTCGATGCAAAGGTGCCGAAGGGCGATGTATTGGCGGTCGCCCGTATCGCCGGGATCCAAGCGGCGAAGCGGACGGCGGAACTGATTCCGCTATGCCATCCGCTGCCGATCGACGCGGTCGAGATTGAGATTCGGGCCTGTCCGCCGGATCGGTTACGGATCGAGGCCGTCGCGACGGTCCGGGCACGCACGGGAGTGGAGATGGAGGCATTGACCGCAGCGAGCGTGGCTGCGTTGACGATCTACGACATGTGCAAGGTGGTCGATCGCGGCATGACGATCGGCCCCATTCTCCTGGAGTCGAAGTCCGGCGGCCGATCCGGGACGTGGCGGCGGTCGGGTTCGTAGCAGCCCATTATGGCCGCGTGGTGCTTGGCCACGCCAACCAACCACACCGGTTGCAAACCGGTGCCACGGTTTCGACACGGCCACCCGATTTCTATCCTTTCAAAATCCTTGAAATCCGGCCCTTCCATTGTAACCTGTCTCTCATATTCATTAAAATGCCACGACTTGCCGACCGATGAAAGTGACTGACAACCGATGGAATTGACATCCACACTCGACATCACGATTTCCGCCCGCCTCGACAGCGTCATCGAGGTCTTTGATGCCGAGCTGCGCTCCGATCTACCGTTCGTCAATCGCCTGATCGATCAGGTCCGCCATTATCGCGGTAAGCTGCTGCGGCCACGGTTGCTGCTCATGGCCGGCGAGGCCGCCGGTCGACTCACCGACGACCACATCACTCTCGCCGCCGTCGTAGAGATGGTTCACATGGCCACGCTGGTCCACGACGACGTTCTCGACGACGCCGATACCCGACGCCGTTCTGTTACGATCGGCCGACTTGTCGGCAACGAGGGAGCCGTGCTCCTTGGCGATACCCTGATCTCCCATGCCTATCATCTTTGCAGCGGGCTGGATACGACCGAGGCCTCTCGGCGGATCGCGGCGGTGACCAACACCGTCTGCGAGGGCGAGTTGATGCAGATCGAGAACCGGGGCCGGTTCGACCTTTGCGAGGCTGACTACCTGGAGATCATCCGCCGCAAGACCGCATCGCTGACGAGCGTCTGTTGTGAGCTTGGGGCCGCCTTTTCCGGGGCGGATGCGGCGGTTGTCGATCGGCTGAGCGCCTATGGTCGCGACCTCGGCATGGCCTTTCAGATCGTCGACGACCTGCTCGACCTGACTGCGACCGAGCGAGAGACCGGCAAGACGACCGGTCGCGATGCCGACCTTGGCAATCTGACACTCCCGCTGATTCGCTATCTGAAGGGCACAACACCGCGCCGCCGCGCCGAGTTGCTTGGCATTTTCTCTAATGGTCATCCCCAAAAGACCGCCCTCGTGCGCGCCTTGATTGCCGATTCTGATTGTATCGAGGCGGCGATGAAGACGGCTCAATCCTACACGCGCTCGGCGATCGACCACCTGTCGATTCTGCCCGCTAGTGATGCCAAAACGGCGCTGGTTGCCGCGGCGGAATTTGTCGTCGCGCGGCGGGCCTGAATTTGGGAATGAAGTTGTCCGTTTTGTCCTGGCTTTTCGCGGAAATCCATTTCATTATTTGTTGTAAGTTGTTTTAATATAACCAATTACAGGAATGTCCATATGGAATGGAGGGGCGTCTGGAAGTGCGGTTTTTATCGGACCTCTTTTTGGGGATTTTGGTGTATGGATTCTCATCGTTTACCTATCGGACCCCCTTCTGCCAGCGGTCAACTCGGCATGTCAGACTGGCAGAGCGATCTATGAAATCAGTCCGATCCGATGGCTTTCTTTATTTTATAAACTAATTATATATAATTAGTTATATCAATCTTTCCTGTGCGGGCGGCGATTGGCACCCCCCTTGCTCATATCACACTCGGAGCGGTCCGTGCGGGTTCATCCCGGGCGGTCACCGATCCCCGGACTTCAACAACCAACAGGAGACTTATTATGTCCAAAATTATCGGCATTGATCTCGGCACCACCAATTCCGTCGTCGCTCTCATGGAGGGTGGCGACCCCAAGGTGTTGACCAATTCCATGGGTTCTCGCACCACGCCCTCTGTCGTCGCCTTTACCGACAAGGGCGAGCGCCTCGTCGGTCAGGTCGCCCGGCATCAGCAGGTCACGAATCCAACCAACACCCTCTTCAGCATCAAGCGGTTCATGGGCCGCCGCCACAACGAGGTCGATTCCGAGGAGAAGCTCGTTCCCTACGGAATCACCGGCGGGAAAGACGAACTCGTCAAGGTTCAGGTCCGCGACAAGGAATATACCCCGCCGGAGATCGCCGCGATGGTCCTTCAGGATCTGAAGAAGACTGCGGAAGACTATCTTGGCGAGAAGGTTGATGCCGCCGTGATCACGGTTCCGGCCTACTTCAACGATGCCCAGCGGAAGGCCACCCAGGAGGCGGGGATCATCGCCGGCTTCGACGTGAAGCGCGTCCTGCCCGAGCCGACCGCCGCCGCCCTCGCCTACGGCGTTGAGCAGAAGAAGGGGGGCAAGATCGCCGTCTTCGACCTTGGCGGCGGCACGTTCGATATTTCCGTGCTCGACGTCGGCGAGGGCGTCTTCGAGACTCTCAGCATCAATGGCGACACCCATCTCGGCGGCGACGACTTCGATGAGGTGCTCATCAACCATGTCGCCGAGGAGTTCCGAAAGACCTGCGGCATCGACCTGACGACCGACGCCATGGCCCACCAGCGTCTTAATGAGGCCTGCGAGAAGGCCAAGTGCGAACTCTCCACCTCGATGGAGACGACGATCAACCTCCCGTTCATCACCGCCGATTCCTCGGGGCCGAAGCACCTCAACCAGACGCTGACACGGACCAAGTTCGAGCAGCTCACCGAGAGTCTCATCGAGCGCTGCCGCAAGCCGGTCCTCCAGGCCCTGGAAGACAAGAACCTGACCCCCGGCGACATCACCGAGTGCATCCTCGTCGGCGGCTCCACCCGCATCCCCGCGGTCCAGAACCTCTGCAAGGAGATCTTCGGCAAGGAGCCCAACAAGAGCATCAACCCCGACGAGGCCGTCGGCATCGGCGCCGCCCTCCAGGCCGGCATCATCGGCGGCGACGTCAAGGACATCCTCGTTCTCGACGTGACGCCGCTGTCGCTCGGCGTCGAGACCCAGGGCAGCGTCATGACCGTCATGATCCCCCGCAACACGACGATCCCCACCAGCAAGAAGGAGACCTACTCCACCGCCGCCGACAGCCAGCCCGAGGTGACGATCCACGTGCTTCAGGGCGAGCGGCAGATGGCCGTCGACAATCGCACGCTGGGCAAGTTCAACCTGACGGGGATTCCGCCCGCGCCGCGCGGCGTGCCGCAGATCGAGGTGACGTTCGATATCGACACCAATGGCATTCTCAACGTGTCGGCCAAGGATGTCGGCACCGGCAAGGAGCAGCAGATCAAGATCGAGGGCTCGTCCGGTCTCTCCGAGGACGAAGTCGAACGGATGCGCAAGGATGCCGAGTCCCACGAGGAGGAGGACAAGAAGCGCCGCGAACTGGTAGACGCCAAGAACCAGGGCGACCAGACCGCCTACCAGACCGAGAAGACCCTCAAGGAGCACGGCGAGAAGGTCCCCGCCGAGGAGCGGTCCAAAGTAGAGTCGGCGATCAGCAACCTGAAGGAGACTCTCAAGGGCGACGACGCCGCGGCGATCAACAAGGCGATGGAGAACGTCGCCACCGCCAGCCAGGCACTCGGCAAGATCATCTACGAGGAGGCGGCCAAGAGCCAGGCCGCAGCCGGCGGCGCCGGCCCCACGGCAGGCGCAGCAGGCCCGGGCGCCGGACCGGCCGACAACGATCAGAGCCACGCCCGTGAGGAAGCGACCGTTGGCGAGACGAAAAAAGACGAGAATGTGATTGACGCGGAGTTCGAGGTGAAGGAGTAACTCCGTAGGGTCAGCTATACGGACCAATCAGCACGGGTGCCACCGGCAAGCTCTGCTTGCCGGTGCGGGTGCCCCATCCTCTCTGGGCGGTAGGTGTAGGATGGGTCATCTGACCCATCTGTTGACCCCGATGCCGAAGGATGAATCATGCGAACCCTCTGTTGATCCCAAGCCCTGTAAGTTCCGTAGGGTCCGCTGTGCGGACCACCCAGCCCTGCAAGGGTTGACACAACAAAGCCAAGGGCAAAGCGAAGCGCCGCCCTGGGCGCATCACGCCCCCAACCATCCAGCCTCGTAAGGGCGACGAATAAACAGCCCCGTTTACGGGGCTTTCCCGCCGAAGGCGGGCTTTTAGGCCGGTCCCTATGGGGCCGGTGACACGCCCGACCCCCATCCCCCCTGTACATACAGCCCGTTTCAACGGGCTTCCTGATTGCGTGGAAAAACTGGAGACCGGCACACGAGGCGCCGAACAAGTGCCCCCTGCATTGTCATGGACCCGGCGTGCCGGCGGGTCCATGACACGCTACGCGCGTGATATTCGGAGCCCTGGCGTGTCAGATTATTCCTCACCCATTCTTTTGAGAAAGATGGGGCACACATGTGTTCCCGCTGAAAGCGGGCTATTAGGCCAGTCCCTTTGGGGCTGGTTGCGATCGGCCCAAACACAACCTATCCTCATAGCCCGTTTCAACGGGCTTATCTCCGTTCTTACCGGAGGATCATCGTGCCGCGCAACACGTACCACGAGATTAACCTGCATATCGTATGGCGAACGAAAAACAACGAACCGGTCCTGACCGACCATGTCGAAAACCGTTGCCATCATTATCTCAAACACCGGGCCTTGGAATCGCCCCACGTGATCGTTCATGCCGTGGATGGGATGCCGGACCACGTGCATCTGGCGGTCAGCGTGCCGCCTACCTTGCTGATCAGCGAGTGGATCGGGCAGTTGAAGGGCGCCAGTTCGCACTATATCAATCACGAAATCTGCAACCGTGCTGTGTTGCACTGGCAATCGGGGTATGGTGTGGTCTGTTTTGGAAAGAAGGACTTACCGTGGGTGGTTCGATACATCGAAAACCAGAAACGCCACCATGCCAGCGGTGAAATTCATGATCGGCTCGAGCGCGTTGATTCGCCTGACGCGGGAGTATAAATTAGGAAGCCCGTTGAAACGGGCTAATGCGCTGGGTGGGGTCCGATGTACCGGCCGTAAACGACCGGCCTAACAGCCCGCCTCCGGCGGGGAATGCCGATGAAGCGGCATGTTCTCCGCGTGCTGCTCAGATCATCAAACCCCGTGTCGCCATGTGTCGTTATTCTGCTCGTGGAGGATGAATCATGACCCGCGATGATCCCGTTGTGGAGCGTGTCCGCGAGGCACGTCGTCGGATCGTGGCCGAATGCCAGGGCGACGCACACAAGATCTACGAGTGGGCCAAGGCGGTCGAAGCCCGATACGCCGATCGCCTCGTGGGCTACGACACCCTCAAACGCCCGGCCGAGTCGGGGCAGGAATTATAGTTCCATAGGGCCCGCTATGTGCTGGACTATGTGCTGGACCGAGAATCCCTTCTCGGTCCCCCTTCCCCGGGAATCCCTTCCCGTGTCTTATTTTGTTTCTCCGCCCCGCAGGGGCCCAAACAAGTCAGCCCAGGGCAAAGCGCAGCGCCGCCCTGGGTCCACGCCCCTCCCCCACATCAAAGCCCTGTAAGGGCGACGCAACCCCGATCCCTCATTCCCGCTGCTCACTCCGCGCCAGATTCATCCGCAACAAATTCCCCAGCACTGCCTGATCCACCTCCCCTCGCCGCTTGGCCAGCGGATGATCCTCCGCCAACCCCCGCCCCGCGCCGGTCTCCTTCCAGACCTCGGCCCAATCCTCCGACCACGCCCCCTCACCATCAACGGCGGCATAGGCGGCCAGCACCGCCCTGTCGAGGGCTTCGTGGGCCAGCCGAAGCCACGTCGGCCGCTCGTTGTAGAGGTTGGTGAGCGTCCGTTTTTTGAGACGGGCGTCTTTCGCGGCGCGGGCCATGATGGCCGATTGCCGGATCAGCGGCCGGGCTTCTTCGGGCACGTCGGCGAAATCATCGGCGGCATCCACGGCGGCGGCGATCGGCTCGATCCATTCCGGCGGGTTCAGCCACCGCTCGCGGAGTGCGTTGAGCTCCTTCGCCCCCTCCCCGAGCCGGCCGAATCGCTCGGCGATCTCCTCGGTGATCCGCTCGGGCGTGAGCGTCGGCTTGAACGACAGCGGATCGGTAAACACGCGCCGGAGCAGGTCGAGGGAGGCGGGCTCCGCCAAATTGGACAGCTCGATCGTGTGGATCTGCTTGGCCGTCCCGGTGAAGTTGGTGTGGATTTCGGTCCGGGCGATGTCGCTGACGATCAGCAGCGGCGGGTTTTCCAACGCCTCGCGATATTGGCAGAGCTGCCGGTAGGCCTCCCGCAGGTCGCGGTACTTGTCCTTCCGCTTGTATTCCCAGGCAAACCTGCCCCGCGACCAGACGTCGGCGAAGCCGTACGCGCCCTTGGCCCCCTTCGACGCCCCGCCGGCGGGCGTGACCCCCTTCTCAAAGGTATAGACCGTCCCGGTCGCGTCCTGCTCGGCGGGGGTGGGCTGGCCGAGGAGTCGGCACAGGTCGATGAAATGTTCCTGGCTGGCGGCCCGCTCGGAGAGCGTGACTTTGGACCACTTGGTGACAAACCGAGCGGGGGTAAGCGTATTGGACATGGGCAGATTCTGTGGGAGGGAGATCAGGTTGTCGAGACGGGCGGCGTGGAGATCCAGTGTTGATCCGAATTCTCAGTCCGCCCCCCAAGGAATCCCATCCCTCGCCTGGCCCGAGAGCGAAACAGGAAACCTGTTGAAACGGGCGAACGCGATGGGGGGAACCAAAACGGATTACGTCG
>CAYXGR010000045.1:10905-14655 GCA_964464525.1 uncultured Planctomycetaceae bacterium | reverse complement strand
CCCATGCCGCCCATCTCATCCATGCCGCCCATGTCCGGCGGGCCGTCTTCCCCATCCGAGGGCTTGTCGGTGATGCAGCAGTCAGTCGTCAGCATGACGCGGGCCACGCTGCTCGCGTTTTGAAGTGCGATCCGAACGACCTTCGCCGGGTCGATGACACCGGCCTTGACCAGGTCTTCATATTCGCCGGTCAGGGCGTTATAGCCAAATGCGCCGCTCTTGTTTGCCACCTTGTGAACCACGACCCCCGGCTCGACACCCGCGTTCGAGGCAATCGTCTGAATCGGGGCGAGTAATGCGTCTCGCACAACACCCACACCCGCCTTCTCATCATCCCCGCGAGTGGAAACACGCTCGATCGCCGCAACGGCCCTCAGCAGGGCCACGCCGCCGCCGGGAACGATGCCCTCTTCGATCGCCGCACGCGTCGCGTGCAGGGCGTCTTCGTAGCGAGCCTTCTTTTCTTTCATTTCCGCCTCGGTGGCTGCTCCCACGAGAATCTGCGCCACCCCGCCGGCCAGCTTCGCCAGACGCTCCTGGAGTTTTTCGCGATCATAGTCACTGGTCGTTGCGTCGATCTCGCGGCGGATCATCTCGATCCGGGCCATGATGTCCTTGGATGAGCCGGCACCCTCGACGATCGTCGTGTTGTCGGCGTCGATGTGGATCTTCTTGACCTGGCCCAGATCCTGGATCGTCACGCCGTCCAGCTCGATGCCCAGATCCTTGAAGATCGCCTTGCCACCGGTCAAGACGGCAATATCCTCCATCATCGCCTTCCGGCGATCGCCATAGCCAGGGGCCTTGACGGCCGCGACCGGAAGGATGCCCCGGAGCTTGTTGACCACCAGCGTCGCCAAGGCCTCGCCGTCGATATCCTCAGCGATGATCAGCAGCGGACGCTTCGTCTTGGCCACCTTCTCCAGCAAGGGCACCAACTTGGTGACGCTCGAAATCTTCTCCTCGAAAATCAGCACGAAGGCCTTGTCCAGCACAACCTCCATCGCCTCCGCGTCGGTCACAAAGTGCGGCGAGAGGTAGCCCCGGTCGAACTGCATCCCCTCGACGACCTCGACGGTCGTGTCCAGACTCTTACTCTCGTCGATAGTGATGACGCCGTCCTTGCCCACCTGCTTGAAACAGTCGGCCAGCCGCTCGCCGACCTCACGATCGTTGTTCGCCGAGATGCTGGCGACGCGGATGATGTCCTCGACGTTCTTCTGATCGACCTTGACCGGCCGGGACAGAGCCTTGATCTCTTTGATGACGGCCCGGACGGCCTTGTCGATCCCCCGTCCGAGGGCCATGGCGTCGGCCCCGGCGGCGACATTTTTCAGGCCGGCCTTGAAGATGGCCTCGGCGAGAACGGTCGCGGTCGTCGTGCCGTCACCGGCGGCGTCGGAGGTCTTGCTGGAGGCCTCCTTGACCATCTGGGCACCCAGGTTTTCATACTTGTCACCGAGCTCGATCTCCTCGGCGACGGAGACGCCGTCCTTGGTGATGGTCGGCGCGCCCCAGCCCTTGTCGAGAATAGCGGTCCGGCCGCGTGGGCCGAGAGTCGCCTTCACGGCGGCAGACAGCTTTTCAACGCCGCTGAGCAGGGCGGTCCGTGCATCCGATTGAAACGCGAGTTGTTTGGCACCCATCGATGTGAGCCTCCTTATAGTGGCCGTGTTGCCGGCCCCGGGTCAGTTGCCCGTGGGCCGCTGTTATACATTTTCATGCGTCCGATCGAAGGTCCGTCCGTCGAATCGGATTGAGTTTCGTTACAAGGCCCGCCGCGCGAGGGCGGACATTCTCCATGTCGCTGTATCTGCAACTCCCATGCCTCGGGCATCAATCCCTTCATGGCTCGGTAATGCAATGTTATTAAAAAGGTTACGCCACACTGCCAGATTCGAAAAGAGTCGCCGGCGACTGCCACAACGGCAGCCTCGCGTCCCTGCCCTGCCGTTGTGTCAGCAATAAAAGGGAGAGAGAATCAATCGCGAATGGCGAATGTGGCACCGCTTTCCAAACAGGTGCAATCCGCTGTTTTCCTGTGGCACCGGTCCCCAACCTGTGCGAACCGCTGTTCAAGCCCTGATTGGCACCGGAAAGGCCCCCAACCCAGCAAACCCAGGCATGGCCGACATCCTGCCCCTGCCGGTCATCGACATCTAATCTGTGATGTCCCCCCTTTATTGTTCCGACACGTTGCGAAATCATCTCATCGAAAGCATCGACCGCCGCAGCTTGTCCATGTCCTTCGCGACCGCATCCGCGGGCCCCGTCGCCTCGACCGTATAAATCCGCATGGGCGTGACGTAGAGGGCGACAAGATAGGCCGTCTTGACGCGGCCCTCGCCGGCCTCGAAGTGAAACAACACCCCGTCGCGGCCGCCCTGGGACCGGATCGATTCCCGCTTGGCGAGCTTCATGCCATCAATATCCACCTTCTGATAGGCAATCGCCTCGGACCAGAATTCGAGGCTCGCCGACTTGTCTTCATTCGGCCGCGAGTTCAGGGCGATCACATTCCCCCGGGCGGAGACCCCCTTGAGATCGTAGCCCCATTGATTTTTCACCTTGATATAGCCCGCCGGCAAATCAATGCTGGCGCAACCGGGCAAGACGAACAGGATCGCCGCCGAGGCGAAGGCGATGGATGCACTCTTTCTCATCATGAGATCGGCTCCTCAATAATCCGTAGTCAGGCGGGCGGGATCGAGTTCCTTCAACCATTGGAATGGCAGCTTCATGAGCTGCGGCGTCGGCGCGGCGCGATAGACCCGCTCAAACGTGATACTGATCGTGCTGTAGGCGACACGGTTCTTTAGCAGCGCCAGCTTGGCCTCGATCCGCTCGATCTCCTCGCCGACGCGCATCAGTTCCTTCTCCACCTCCAACGCCGCCTTGACGTCCTCCGCTTTCTCCAACAGCGCCACCAATCGCTCCCGGACGGCCCGGGCATTCTTCAGCCGGGCTTCCAGGTCCACGTACTCCTCGGTCACGTCGGCGGCCTTCACTTCACGGTGGGCGATGCGGCCCATGCTTTCGACGCGAGAGACCGCCTCGCGGAACCGCGCGGCGGGCACGCGGAGGGTGATCGAATCGCCCTCGATCCCCTGAACCCAGCCCTTCAACTCCTCGGCCAGCGTCTCGGCCTTCTTGATCGATGCCTCAATCTCCGGAACGACCACGCGAAAGGCGGCGTTGTAGATAACAACCCGTCGCTCGGCGGGGGTGTTGTCCCCAACATTGGATTCGGCATTGCCCTCGTAGCCCACCAACCTGAATTGAGACGCATTCGCGTCGGCCGGTTTATTCACAGCAGAATCGGCATCCACGGAACTTTCACTATGTCGGCTGGCCACCTTATCGCGGGAAGCTGCGAGTCGATCCATGATTGGGGCGAACACACCCGGTCTCGAACGGCTTTTCTTCACCATCCGACCGGATTGACCCGCACAGCCGAGGACAAACAGCGGCGATAGAAGGCTGAGGATGCACAAGACACGAATTCGAGAAGATCGCGAGGGTGTTCGGCCAATCATCGGTTTCCTCCTGTCGATCGCGTGAGAGATGTAAGAAAAATATCGCAGGTTCCCATACTCTTCTGAAACGAAAATACGTCCAGTCAGGTTCTCAGAACTTTCCAGCAAGTGTGCCACTGCTTCAAGCAGTGCCGAATCCCCGATGGACGCACGTAGTTGGCCCAATCACCAAGCGGCCACCCAATCCGAGCCCCGAGCGCCAGCGAGTGGGATG